>NZ_JAAHFV010000099.1:0-18410 GCF_010672755.1 Moorena sp. SIO1F2 | reverse complement strand
TTACCACTGTTAAAGCAGGAGAAAATAACTTTAGTATCGTACTAACTTGTCAGGTTGGTGATGGCATGTTGGCTGCTGTTTCTCAAGAAAGTAAGCTGCAGTTATTAGGGAAGCCAGATACTGGAGAGCATGGCGGACAAACTGAGTTTATTACCTCGAAAAAGGTATTAGATAAAAACAATCTTTTGCAAAAGACATATATATTCCCTGGAAAATTAAGGGCATTGATGGTGATGAGTGATGGTGTATCAGAAGACTACTTCCCTCACAACCCTGGGATGTTGGAGTTATACGGGGATTTAGTACTCAATCAAATCGTTAATATTTCTCAGCCGGACGAAACGGAAATTAGCCAGCAGCTACGAAATACGCACCTGGGTAGTAGAGGTGGTGTTGAAGAAGCCAAGCATATTTTCCAGGACGAAGTAGAGCGAATTCTACCTGATCAATCCAATGAACCTAAAACAGTTTTTATTCGCTCTGTTGGTCAATATGCTAGGGAACTAGGTAAGGATGTTAAGGAAGTTGTCGCTTCTAGTGCTTTACTAGCGGCAGGTAGAAACCAGATGTGCTCTCAATGTCACCAAATGAATCCAGAAGAGAAGTTACAACTTTGGCTAGATTCTTACTACCGTAGAAGCTCATTCGATGATCGCACTTTAGTTGTTCTTTATCGGGAGGACGTTTAATTAATGGAGAGGGCAACTCTGGCAGACGGCAGTACTGTGGAATATTTTCCCGAGCCCATTGGGGAAGGTGCCATGAAGCAGGTGTATTTGACCGCCGATAAATCTTCTGTTATTTGCTTCTACAAAGATCCAAGTGCAGGTTCAAATCCAAATCGCATAGCACGCTTAGAAGCAATCTTGAATGGTTTCAATCCTACTCTTGGCCATCAGGGGGACTATTACAAAAAGCTGTTTTGTTGGCCGACAGCTATTGTAAAACAACCCCACCTAGGCATCATTACTCCTGTTTATCCGTCTAATTACTTTTTTGCCACTGGTAATTGGCAGGGGAAAGAAAAAGAAGGTAAGTGGTTTGTGGGAAAAACTGCTAGTGGCAAACTTTTGCGGGATTTACTTCCGGAAGCAGAACGGGGAACTTGGATCAATTATTTTAAAATTTGTATTCATTTAGCACGGGCGGTGAGACGATTACACCACGCCGGTTTGGCTCATTCGGATTTATCTAACAAAAATGTGTTGATAGATCCAACGTCTGGAGAATGTATTGTTATTGATATTGACTCATTGGTTGTTCCTGATTTGTTTCCACCGGATGTGTTGGGAACCAGGGGATATATTGCACCGGAAGTACTGTCAACTCTTCATTTACCCCTCGATGACCCTAACCGTCAGAATCCCAGGGCAGAAACCGATCAACATGCTCTGGCTGTACTAATTTACCAGTATTTACTGGGCAGACACCCGCTAGAAGGACCAAAGACTTATCCGGCAGCATCGGCTGAAGAACAGGAACGGATGGAGATGGGGTCAAAAGCTCTATTCGTTGAACATCCTACAGATAGTTCTAATCGACCAAGGGATTTAAAAATACCATACACTGCCCTTGGCCCCGATCTGAGTAAGCTGTTTAAGAGAGCATTTATTGATGGCTTACATTCGCCCCAAAAGCGACCAGCAGCCATTGAATGGGAGCGCAGTCTGATTAAAACGTGGGATTTATTGTTAACTTGTCGCAACGGTTATTGTCCCAGTCACTGGTTTGTTTTACACAACAGAAATCAAGTTAGATGCCCATTCTGTGGTTCACAACCCAAGGGTAATATTCCCATACTTAGGTTGCGCAAAGAAATTCATTCTGGGGCATGGACACTAGACGGAGAGGTGGTTGTTTATCACAATCTTTCTCTGTTTAAATGGCACGCTTTTGATCACGTCTTTCCAGGACCCAATGCTGACCGCACTCCTCAAGCTTACTGCGTGCTTCATCAAGGACAATGGTTACTAATCAACCAAAATCTGACTTCTCTAACTTCCCCTAAAGGGAATTTAGTGCCTCCTCAAAGCGCTGTCAGGTTAGAGGATGGAGTCCAATTCAGGCTGTCCCAAGAACCACATGGTAGACTGGTAGAAGTTCAAATGCTTTAACGTAAGCATTCAGCCGTCAGCTGTCAGCCGTCAGCTTTCCGTAACAGAGATTAAAAGAATGCTTACCTGTTTTCTTCAAAAGTTCCGTAGCTTACCCATAGCGCTAATCGCTGACCGCTGATACGCGACACGCTGATAGCTGAATGCTTACGCTTTAACTATTGCAGTTCCAATTGGTTGAGGTACTTTCATACTCGATTTTAGGGAGCAGGGAGCAGGGAGTAGGGAGTAGGGATTAGGGAGTGGGGGTAATACAATTGAATTTACCTCATAACTATCAAAAACGCTATAGTTAAACTAATGCTAGGATTCATAGAACAACTTAAGCAGTGGGTAGATAAGTTTAAACAACAGAACGTTACGCGAACGCAAGTTGTTAAGCCAGAGCAAAAACAGAAAATAGAGGCTCCTCCCCTTAGCCAAACCAAGCAAGAGAGCAGCAGGAGTGAAAGCTTGAAGGTAAAGGAATCGTTTCATCAATCAACCAAACAAACTCTTCAAGAAAAACTGGACTCGTTACAGGATGATACAAGGTTGCAATTATGGCCTCCTCATGGGGAATACCAAGGTCCAGTGGTAATTAATCGTCCCTTGACTATAGAAGGAGAAGGTGCAACCATTTGGGCATTGACTGGACCAGTATTGTTAATTAACTCAGGCGGGGTAAAGCTACGTAATCTCAGGGTTGAAGTCACGGGAGAAGCAAGGGGCGATTCTCAACAACAGTGTGCCATCCTAGTCAAATCGGGACAAAACCTGCAGTTGAATGATGTAGAAGTACGAGGCTTAGTGATGGGATTACCAGAAGAAGAAGGTGGATGGAATTATCCCAAATCATTACATTTGGGTAAACTTGCCTACGGTAAGGAACAAGATCTGCTGCTACGGATGATTGTCCCAGTTGAGTGTCGAATTGCTAGCAGTATACATGGACTAAGATTTGAACCGGACCGACTTAACCCAGGTCGCAATGAGATTCGGTTGCATATAGATAGACTGCCAGAAGATACGTTAATCAATGGTACTATTTTTCTAGCTACTAGTTCCCTAAAGCGACGCATCACCTTAACTGCACACATTTTATCTTTGCCTAATCAGGAAGTTGTCAACAGTGAGGAGGGGGTAGTCTGGGAACCAGAAGAGTGGGAAAATTATGTGCCAGTGCCAGAGCTGGATGACTCTTTTGCTAATACTGAGTCTACTGAGTCTGTTGTAGTGGAACAGCCGAAACCTACAGAGGTTATAGTACCCCCAAGCGTTCCAGAAACCCTACAGGAAAGCTCACCTGAGCAATCTTATTCTTCTGTAAAGTACAAACTTAGCCCAGGAGAGAAACCTAACCAGAAACTTTTTAATCAGCAAAGCCAAGCTTCTGCTGTTGAATCTCCAAGCAACTCAGATCGGGACTATCAGATAGGTAAAGAGATAGGTAAGGCTTTTTCGATACCAAACCAGCAGCAAAACCCAAACTCACCAGTGGATACGGAAGAAAAATCATCACAAAAATCATCTCAGCTTCCGGCACTGTTTGTCAATCAAGAGTCAAAGGTGGAGAAGCAAAATAACGTTTATACTTCGTCAATTAATCAGCAATCACAACAGCAATCACAACCGATTAACCCGATTTTTAATGAATCTTCTGTTCCTAATCAATCTTCAGAGGAACTAGAGCAAAACAGCAGTTCTCCAGATAGTCCTGATTCAAGGCCAAGAAAGATAGTTAGATCAAAGGAAATTTCACCTTTGTTTGGAAACAGTAGTCAGGATAAACAGTCAAATTAAATAAAAAACGAGTATCAAGGGTAACTGTTCAGGGGGTAGAAATGCGATGCTTCTTTGGAGCCGCTACGCGAACGCAAAAAATCCCAACCAGATTCTGGTAATCTGAGAACCATAGATTACAACTGCTCCGCTTACTATAGCACTGCATCGCTGTTCCCTGTTCCCTGTTCCCTGTTCCCTGTTCCCTACTCCCTAGATACACCAGGAGGAAGGCGCAGAAGAAGGGAATCTGGCGATCGCCTAATCCTACGCTACCCTGGGAATTTCGCAGAGGTACTAGGGCGTGTTTTCTTGCCTCGGAGATCCCCCGTTTCCCTTAAAAAAGGGGGACTTTGAGTATGGCTCCCCCCTTTTTTAAGGGGGGCTGGGGGGGATCATAATCTTGCGGAAAACTTTGAAAACACGCCCTAGAGGTTAGCCGTCGGCGACAAGTCCCGGTATGGGACTTGATTTTTTCGACCCATCTCTATTCGAGTTGCTCGGTGTTGATTTTCTGGATGTTTAATCTCGCCATCATTGCTGAGGAGAGCAATAACTATGAAAGCTATTGCTACGCAAACAAAGATCACTGATCCAGGACGACTTTCGTTGATATAGCGTTCACGATTGCACTTTAGACAGACGTAATGATCTGCGTTTTGAGAATCCTGAATCCAGGGACAATACATCTGATCGCATTTCATGATTATAACCCTCAAGTCCAGACTACAATAAAGATAAGATCTCGCAAAGCTAACCAAAGCTTGACAGTATTTGACTGAAAATATTTAAGACCATGGTTCAAGTATGTAAGTAAGGTTATGGAGCCCCACAACATAAACCATCTTGCCAGCTTAAACGGTTGTAAGTTGATTATATTTGGTATCAAAAAATAGCAGTTAAAACGAATTATGACGCCCGTATAAACTGGAAATATTCCAGTAAAACATGGTTTTATGTCAGGTTATTGTTGACTTTGCACTGTTGACTATGCACCCTTAATAAAAATCAAATCACTTGCAAACCGAAAAAAGGAAACTTAATGCACTTTTTTCGCTTCTAATAGTTAGATGCGTAGATCCTGATTATGTGACAAAACGTTTGAGTTACACAGACAGGACTTACGCACAGACTCCATGGGTAGGGTGGGCAAAACCTTGCCCACCCTACAGGTAGCATTAAATTGAGGGATTTGCGTCAGTCCTAACAGATAAGCTTTGACGTACTTATAGCAATTCTAAGACTCATGAGGTACACACTATTAGTCTCACTCCACCCCTTACCCGCGCCCAGGTTACGCACTCCCCACACTCTTAACCCTACACTCTTAACCCTATTCCCATTAACCCAGGACGAAGTACATCAAGCAATTGAGAACTTGATAACTGCTATATTTTCCTTTAATGTGCCCCCAAAAATTGCGTTATTTCGGGTCGCTACATCCAGAAAATTATCACTTCTTAAGCTTAAGAAAGAAAATTTCCCTCAGTTTTTTCAAAGCGCGACTTCCCCTCTGACGCACCTTGTTAATAGTTGTTTTGGTAATGGCAGTGTCTGGGTACAACTCTGACGATATCTGCTCCCAGCTCAGCTCACGAAAGAATCGCATGACCAGTAGTTGGTGAAAGTCCGGCTTGGTTTGCTTAAGTTCCTTGAGGGCTAAAGCTAGGATCTGTCCTAGTGTGCCATCACAGTCAAGGTCGTCCCTTGGGCTACCAAAAATTTGGCTTTGCATCATGTGCCCGAGATTCTGGATTAACTTTTTTTCCGATAGTTCCCTCCTTTTCTCTTGCAAAATAATGCGCTCCCCAACTTTCTTCGCCCACGCCTCGGGGTTTTTAATCGGGCGTTCTAAGCGCTCGACTTCCGCTGCCTTCTCCGATACCTGGCTGAGGATGTCGTCCGAGTCACACCGATGCCGCAATTTGCACCCCGACAAGAGCTTGTCATAGTACCCTTTGAGATACTGGACTTGTAGAGGATCTAAGGGCGTTAATCCCCAGTTTTTTGGTGGTAGAGGACTCATGCATTTACCTCAGTATTACATAGTGTTGATTGGATGCATCTCAAAGTTGTAAATCTATAACGAGGGCGATGCAGTGGCCTCACGGGGGTTTCCCCCATCAGCGACTGCATCAAGACAGTGAGATGCACCCTATTTGTTTGGGTTGTCTAGACCCTAAGCAATCATTAAGCGACAGATCTCTTCCATGTCCTCGTTTGAATTGCTCCAAATAGCTGCTGGCTTGCACTCACTGATATTGGTTTCCCAATTCATATTGTCTGGTGGCGTACCAAATCTAAAGTGCAGGGTGACCAGATCTTTGGAGGAATTATTAGCCATTAGGTGATATTGCTTGCGGTCAATGCAAACCAGTTGATTCTCCCCAAACAGCTCGCCAGGTCTGGAGGGCATTTTGTCAGGCTCTAGGCCCTCGTCTTGGTTAGGGAAGCGATGGGTCATTTCTCCTTTGTAGACGAGGATTGCATCTAGGGACTGACCGTGGTGGTGGGCAGTGGTACCTTGCCCCGGTCTCCAGCCAATCATATAAATGGTCAGGGCTGTGGTTTTAAAAATGGCTTTGCGCGAGAAATCTTGTTCATTAAAGCTGATATATTGGTCGAGAAATCTGTGCTTCAGTTTGGTTTGGGTTACTAGTTCCTTAAAAGTTTCAAACGTCACTTGATGGGAGGGAACCCGCGTAAGATTATAAGCAAGGTTCTTGATGGAAAGGGAACTCACCACCAAGTCGTAATCAGGTATTGCCCCGGTGCTGAGTTGGTAGTCAATTAACTGATCTGCTTGGCACAGCCAATAGTTTAGTTCTTGGTCGTACCGGCTATAGCTTAGGATCTCTGTGATGCTTTGAGCATCTTGTGATGACAACTCAGGTTGGGTCACTAGGCGACAGTACTCTGTGACCAGCTTGGCGAGCTGTTGGTCGGAGCTGCCAAAAAGGTTTACGTGGTAGTTAGTTTCCATAAGTTTTCAATTTGTCATTTTCTTTCCCTCCATAAACTTTAGATGCACAAACAGCCAATGTGTGACACCAGCCTCTGAATGCAGATCGCCATGGTGCATCTCATATTTGTAAAAAAGAAGGGAAGTGTAGAGAGTGTGGGGCGGGGGCGCGGGGAGTGTGGGGCGGGGGCGCGGGAAGTGTGGGGTGCATCTGACACCGATTACAAGCTGATTTTATCGGTCTAAAGCACTGGCCACCCTACGATTAATTTTATTAAAAATATAGACAAAGAAAAACTATTTTCTAGGTAATTTAATGTCGGTGGGCAGGGGTGCATCTCATTAAAGTTGTTTGACCCAGTGGGTGGCATGGGCATCAGGCGTGGAACGGGCATCAGGCGTGGAACGGGCATCAGGCGTGGAACGGGCATCAGGCGTGGAACGGGCATCAGGCGTGGAACGGGCATCTTGCGTGGAACGGGCATCTTGCGTGGAACGGGCATCTTGCGTGGAACGGGCATCTTGCCCGTTTCCTTCCTCGGGCGGGCTGTCCTAACACTGCCAAAGAAGCGGAAAATGAGTGCGAGCCCTTCCCTTACGCAACCTACGCAACATTTACTTCTGTTGTGGTTCAAGAGGCGATCTGAGTCAAGTTCAGATCGCACTCTATCAAGTTTGGTTCAATAAAAACTAAACGAATTCAAATACAGAATCGTTCAAATCGAGACCTATGGGGGAGTTTTCTATCAAACCAATCAAATCATTTGAACCGGAACTTTCCTCGATAGCGTAAATTCCTAGTCCCTGAACCACATCCCCAGAATCAAGGGTGACGGTTTCTTCTTGCAATTCATAGCCAGCAGAATTTCCGTGGAGTTGAATCCTATCCTCAAAGAGATTCAAATCTGTGATGATAGCAAAATCACTCTCGCCTAGATCGTCATAGTAAGCTTGATTAGCATCACCAAGCACAAATAGATCTCCTCCAGAACCACCAATTAACGAGTCAATTTCGTTCAAACCGGGTGTTATTGCCAAGGGATTAGCGCCAAAGAGAGTATCATTGCCATCACCCCCAAAGAGAGTATCATTACCTATGCCACCCTCAAGGGAGTATCATTACCTATGCCACCATCTAGTAAGTCATCACCAGCATCGCCAAACAGTTCGTCAGTGCCGCCACCTCCCCAAAGGGTGTCATTTCCGGGGATAATAATTATAGGCTGCTCTTCTGGAGCATTGCGATCGCCAAATAGCCGATCGTATCCACCTCCACCACGCAGTTGATCATCATCACCCAAACCAAAGATTCTGTCGCTGTTGTTTGTGCCAGGTAGCACATTAGGATTGCTATTACCAAAAATATCTGGCATTCATGATTGCTGTTTCATTAGCTGATAGCTGACAGCTGTTCGCGCAGCGTGCGCGTAGCGCAGATGCTTACCTAAAAGCTAAAACTTGGTAGAAATATTCCCGATACAAATTGCAGCGAGAACATAGTTACCCTGTCGCTCTACCAAGCCCATACTGTGTAGTTTGTAAATCTCGATCGGATTTAGTTCCACTGGCTCAGATGAGGTGACAACTTTCTTGAGGGCCTGAAGCAACTCTGGTAATTGTTGCAGTGTTTCTAAATGTCGCCGCAAATGGTTGCTATAAATACCTGCTTCTGTTGGTGCATCTTGCCACAACTGCTGGAATGTTACCTTGCCAGAGCCAATTTCATACATCGCCAACCGTACCAGATAGGGATGACCAGATACCATTGTCATTAATTTCTCTATCTGGGCATTCTCCCAATTTAGTCCATGGAGATGAGCCAAATTTTTTACCTGCTGTTGGTCAAACTCTCGCAACTCCACTGGAATCCCGGCGTTAAAGGGAGATTGATTTAAGTCTAAGGGAATATAAACTTCTGTAGAATGTGCTATCACTAGCCGCAGTTGCTTCCAGATATCTGAAATCTTGGCTTTCTCATGCCAGCTGCGCAGCATCCCTAAAAAGTCTTCTATTACTTCGGGGTAGGGGAAAACTCGATCGACTTCATCCAATGCTAAGACCAGGGGAGAATCTATTTCTGCCAGTAAATACTCTTCAAAATAGACTGTGCAGTTATCGTTACTCCCCAAAATCTCTGTATCCCAATAATCATTTAACTGATTGTCTAACTTTAATTGCCGACCAACTTTCAAACAGAGCCAGCGTAGGAATTTATCTAAATCCGTTAAAATGGCTCGGTCTACACTGCTCAAATCTAAATACACCGTTTGAAAATCCTGGGATTGAGCATGAGCTAGAATCCTCATCATTAAGGAGGTTTTTCCCATTAGCTTTGGTGCTTTAATCCGAATCAGGGAACCAGGCATAATAACGGTATCGTAACCGAGAGATTCGATGCTGTCTCGCTCCACATAAAGAGGTGAATCCAGCGCCACCCAACCCGACGGAAATGGTAGCTTTGTTAGCGGCTCAGATGGTGGCTGCTCTCCATTGGTGCCCACTGATGTACCTTGACACTTTTTCCAGGCTCTTTTCAGTGCTTGTTTGAAACTATTTTTGGTAACCCTTTCTCCTAAGGCTTCTGACAGCTTATTCCATAATTTGTTGCCGATATCTTTGTTAAGATACTCAGCACTGTAGCCATACCTATTGGCGATCTGATCATAGGTTTTCCCTTCCCAAGAACCCTGAAGTACTGTGGTTTCAATGTCACTGAGATGTTTGCCTGTATTTTTGAAGACAACTTGATCAGCAGACTCTTTTGCTTGTATCCAAGCTAACTCTGATTCTGAGTCTACTCCAGAGACTACACTCAGAACTGGATGGGAGGGGTAAAACTCATCAAATGCTTGAGCAATCATGTCAGTAAAAATGTTTTGGGAATATTAGGGCAAGGCAAGAGGCAAACGTTGAGGTAGGGTGGGCAGTGGCTAGCAAAGCGATTGTCAGCTTTTCAATTGGTCTTATCCACTGCCCACCCTACGGCTCACTACGGCTCACTCTATGCTATGAGGTACAAATAGATCCCCCTAAATCCCCCTTATCAAGGGGGACTTTGAGGTTTAGAAGCGTACCTCATAAATCCTATAAACGCTATAGTACTTATCACCCTGTTGTTGGCTATTTATGCAAGACGTCGATATTTTAAGTTAGTTTAAATAATTTTTATTTTTGTTAACTAAACAACTATCAAAAGGTATCAAAAAGTCAGAAGCGTTGAACGTTTTAAACATTCAACGCTTCAGTGCTATTATTACTAAGGATTAAGTAACTAACGCAAATTCTTTCTCATTTGTAACGTTTGCTAATTGATTAATCAGGTTTGTTTAAGGAAAAGCTGATTAATCAATTAGCAAAGCTGATTAATCAGTTATCGAACTCAAGTTTTTTTAAGCCAAAGCTGGAAACCATTAAGGAAAGGTGATTGATCAGTTATCGAACTCAAGTTTTTTTAAGCCAAAGCTATAAATGCTTACAACAAAACTTATATATCAGCTGACAAATCAAAATTAGCTTGTGCCTGACTTGGTGCATAATTTTGATAGTTATTCACGATCGTACGAGACCACCGCAGTGCTTCTAAACGAGTCAATTCTAGGTTTTGGGCTGGAATCTTATGCCAGATATCCAAGCTTTGTAAGCGCTTTCTGGTTTTGCCTGCTGCCCCTACAATAAATACTTGACGACCTTTATCTAAGGCTTCTTGAATCGCATTTTCCAAAGCTAGGGTAGCGGTAACACCTAAAATAGGTACATCACTGAAATCCAGAATCAGCACATCAAAACCTTCAATAGCATTGTGTTGACGGGAAATTGCCTTGGCAACCCCAAAAATCATCGGTCCACTGAGATGAAACAGTACAATACGACCATCACCTTGATCCAATAGTACTTTTTCTTCCTGGGAAAGCTGAATTTCCTCATCGTCATAGGTAATCGCCTTAACACTGTCTGCCCGATGATTACTAAGACGCTCAATGGTGAGGATATTGGCAACAAATACTCCCACTCCCACGGCCACAATCAAGTCAACAAAAACAGTCAGTAAAATCACCCCGTACATAATCAGGGATGCTTTCCAAGAAATTTTATGGGCACGCTTGAGGAAACCCCAGTCAATAATATCAATACCTACCTTGAGGGCGATACCAGCCAAAACAGCAAGGGGAATACTTTGGGTGAGGGGGGCAGCCCAAAGCACAACTACTAGTAATGCTAAAGCACGGGCGATTCCAGAAAGGGCAGTCCTACCCCCGGTTTGGATATTAACCACAGTTCCCATGGTTGCGCCAGCTCCAGGAATACCGCCAAATAAACCGGATACCAAATTACCTAAACCCTGACCCATCAACTCTTTGTTAGAGTCATGTTCGGTACGGGTTAAACTATCAGCCACCAGGGACGTTAGTAATGCATCAATGCAGCCCAGTGTAGCTAGCACCAAAGCATCAACCACCATTAATTGTAACTGTTCAGTGGTAAACACCGGTAGACGCAAACTAGGCAAACCAACAGCAATTTCCCCAATACGGCGAATATCTACCCCAGAGAAAAACACCAAAGACAAAACTGTTCCCAGAATTAAGGCTACCAACTGGGGGGGTACGATGCGTTTCCATTTGCGGGGCATCAAAACAAGAATTGCTACCGTCAAAACCGCTAAAACAGTTTCAATCGGGTTGATGTTTGCTATCAGTGTGGGCAAACTAGTAACTGTGCCAATGACGCCACCCTTAGGGCTACCTTGACCCAAGAAAGGAGCAGTTTGCAAAATAATTAGTATGATTCCAATACCCGACATAAAACCGGAAATGACGGTGTAGGGCATCAACGTAATGTATTTGCCTAGGCGCAGAAAGCCAAACAGAATTTGAAAAATTCCGGCTAACATGACCACGGTAAACGCCATAGCCATGCCGTTTTCTGGATTAGCAGCGGTAAGGTTAGCAATTACCGCTGTCATCACCACGGTCATGGGGCCAGTGGGTTCAGAAATTAGGGTGGGAGTACCTCCAAATACCGCAGCAAAAAAGCCGATTAATACAGCACCCCACAAACCAGCTTCTGCCCCAGCACCGGAGGCGACACCGAAGGTAAGAGCCATGGGGAGGGCGATAACGGCGGCGGTTAGTCCACCAAAAATATCCCCCCTAATGTTACGAAAGTGAATTTGGTTAGTTAGTTGCATTGTTAAATTACATTTAGGTAATTGTTACATTACATGTAGGTAACTACTTTTTAGTGTACTGCAAATACATCCATTAGATTTATTTAATGATCTTACTAAAATCATTTACTTAAGTCTATGGCAAAGGCACAAGCCCCAGAAACATAAGCCTTTAACTTAATATTAATAATTTATTAATAAATACATTAACTTTAAAAAAACTCATGGCAATTATCGATTTGCTTTATCGGCAGGGGAGATAGGGAGATGGGGAGATGGGGACCCACCCCTAACCCCTCCCAGGAGGGGAATGGGGAGATGGGGACCCACCCCTAACCCCTCCCAGGAGGGGAATGGGGAGATGGGGAGATGGGGAGAGAGATGTAGGGTGGGCAGTGCGTACCAACAGGATTGTGAGGTTTTGAATTGGTATTAGGCACTGCCCACCTGACCAGTAATTTTATTAAAAATCTAGATAACTATTTGATAGTTAATTTGATGTCGGTGGGCAGTGCCTAACATACCGATTACAAGCTGATATTTTCGGTCTTAGGCACTGCCCACCCTACGATTAATATAGTTAATTTGATGTTGGTGGGCAGTGCAAAAACAAGGGATTATCAGCTAATATTATGGGTCTGAAACACTGCCCACCCTACGATTAATTTTATTACTATTCCCGATTCCCGATTCCCGATTCCCGATTCCCGATTCCCGATTCCCGATTCCCGATTCCCGATTCCCGATTTCTTAATAAAAAAAAATTTTCTAAACCCCTTGACACTCTATTTATTTATTGATAAATTAATAATGTCAACAAACTCAAGAGATAATTTCAGATGAGTAACAATTTTCCTCCTTCCGACAACCAAGGTGCCTTACCCAAGAAAGCCAAGCTCCTTTTGATCGGTTCTCCTGAAAAGGTTCGCAAAACAATTAATGCCATTTATTCCCTTAAGTATGCGGAGCCGGACGAGTGGAGCACTCCGGAGCCTACCGGAAAGCCTGGTGAGGTTATGACCTTTTTGATTCGATACTTTTACATAGATTAAGATAGGAGTTTGCCAGGGTTGCCCCCTGGCAAATCAGGAATGGTGAAGGATGTTTGGTGAAGGAGGGTGAAGCAGCATGAAGCAAAATGAGTTGGGATGTTATTGCTTTTCAGTAGTTGCTGACTAACTCGGGAATCATGCCATAATTGAGATCTGAAATTATCGATTTTGAGCTGTACTTGTGGAACGTTAAAGTACAGAATTCGGTCAAGGATTGGGGTTAACCCAAACTTGACCGATTTTTTTTAGGGAGTCGGGAGTCGGGAGTCGGGAGTCGGGAGTCGGGAGTAGGGAAAAAATCCTGTGTACCTAATTAATATGAGAAACGCTGTAATTATCCGATGTATCAGTTATTTCCCGGATTGGTCAAACCGCTGTCTGATATTGGTGCGAATATCTTCCCAATCGTCAGCTGTCATTGGTGTTGGCTCTGGGCTACTTAGTCCTTTAAGAATTTCCATTTCTAGGGCGTATCTAGTTTTCTGCTTTTGGTCAGCTCGAATTAGCTCTCGAATGTACTCGCTAGCGCTGCTATAACCCCCTAAGGCTACCTGAGCTTGAATAAACTCTTTCATCTGAGAGGGCAGGGCAATGTTCATTGTCTCCATTGGGATACCTAGTTACTTACTACTTGTTTATAGCTATATTGTCAATAATTGCCAATGGATTGTCAATGTAGAGACTGGCCCCGCACTCAACCCAACTCCAACGCCTATGTTAAGGGTTGTTATTACTTAGCCTGCGCCCTACAATAAAAAGCGGGAACAAAAAAATGTGAGCCAGCTGCAATTACCCCTAGATCAGCTATCAGCTAATGCGCTACGTCACAGCGTCGTTCGCACAGCGTGGCCAAACGCGCCCCGCGTGGCCTAAAGGCCAAGGCCAAAGCCTGTGCCACGTTACTTGAGGTGCTATCAGCTGATGCCCTTGGCTGACGGCTGACGGCTGACGGCTGACGGCTGACGGCTGACCGCTGAATGCTTACAGTCAAGCTTTTCGAGCTTTGTAGTACAAATCTATAAAATAAAATATATAAGCTGCAAGAACAATTAAGTTTAATTGTAAGAATTCAGGTGAGGGGGGTTGACAAAACTGAAAAAATCGGTAACCTAACAGCATGAGCAGAAAACTCGCACTGAACAAGCTAGAGCCAAAAGCCCTCAAACAACTGGCAAGGGAGCAGTTGGTATGGCTGATATTGGAGCAGCAAAAGTACATCAAGCAACAGACGACACTTCAAAAAAGTCATTCCCTAGTTCCCTATTCCCTATTTCCATTAATCCACAACTTGTGTACCTCACCTATTTAAGAAATGCTATATACCGATTTCAGCTTTTGACTTATAAGGAGAAACGGGATGTTAAGGGTCTTGGTGGGTAAGTCCTGTGGGAGATCAACCTGGTATTGAAAGTTTCCTGCATAACTTTTGGTGGTTAGCCGGATAAGTCTATAGATACTGAAAAATCAGCGATCAGCTATCAGCTATCAGCTATCAGCTGATGCCCTTGGCTGACGGCTGACGGCTGACGGCTGACCGCTGAATGCTTACAGTCAAGCTTTTCGAGCTTAGTAGTACAAATCTATAAAATAAAATATATAAGTTGGAAGAACAATTAAGTTTAATTTTTACATCTTTGACCCACAAAGTAAATGAATACTCCTCCCTTAGATGAGGCGCTCAAGACTTACGAAATAGCCCTTGATAACCTGGAAGATTCAGCATCACCGATGTCTGAAGAGCAAATTATCGCGGTTTTAAATGCTAGGGATTTTGTTCACGCTACTGGTCAGGCAAAAGTTTACTATTCTTATCACCAACAAAAAAAGCTTGTTGCCTTGGATGTGCGCCTCAAACAACAAGCTTGGCAGATTAGCCAGGTTATTGATTTTGCCAGCTGGCGAACTAGTTTGAAACCCCCAGACACAGCTTGGTGGTGGCATTTAGAAACAGAACCGGAGCTTGCCCGCTGGCAATGGTGGGATTGGTTATGGCGAGGATTGAGCATTGCTGGCTGGACGGCGAATCTTGGCTTGTTAATCGACCTTCTGCCTCGTTTTCTGATAGCAGGCACTGGATTTGCGGGAGCAGTAGCAATTGCTTTTCCCAGTCTTTTGACCGTATTACAAGCGATCAGCGAACTAACGGAAACCGGACAAGAAGGATTTGATAAATTATTAATCCGACTGGGTATTCCCAAGCATTTTCATGCCGAAGCCCAGCTCGGGGCGACGGAGTTATTACTGGTAATCTTACTAGGTTTTCACTTTTGTTTGCCCAATTTTTCTAATTTCTCTAATAGAAGAGGTTTTGAAAAGTATAAGCAAGGTCAACTCGCCAGTGCTGAAGCCCACTATCAGCAAGCGTTAGCCCTTAATCCTGATAATGTCAAAGCTCACTACAACTTAGCTGTAGTATACGAAAATTTACAACAGTTTGACAAAGCCAGAACTCAATACCAATTCGCCGTAAAAGGCGGTTTTGTCAAAGCCTATAACAACTTAGGTCGCTTGCATATTCTTAACAACAAACCCTCCTTAGCTATCCCCTTACTCTTCAAAGGTTTAGCCGGGGCTGGGCAAGCAAGCATCAAAGTTCGATACGACCTGATGAAAAACTTGGGTTGGGCTTTACTCAAGCAAGGGCGAGAGGAGCAAGCAGAACCAATTCTCCGGAGCGCGGTCTCTTTAGGCAGTAGTCCAGAAGGTATTGAAAAAATCAGCAATCGCGGTTCAGCCCACTGCTTATTAGCTCAGGTTTATCAAGGACAAAACCAGAAAACCAAAGCCCTGACCCAGTGGCAAAAATGTTGTCAATTGGGGTCAAGTGCTAATCCTGATGAGGATCTGTGGCTGGGCTTAGCTCATAAAAAATTAAAGGAGGAAAATCAATCATGTGGTCAAAACAATGGAAAACCTTAATTGCCTTTGCACTGGGGCTAGGTGTGACAGTCCCTTTCATCAAACCTGCCCTGCCTCAAATACCAAGGTTTAACCTAATTATCGCCTTGGCTCCTCCAGGTGAAGTCAAATTCCAGAAGCCCAATTGGTCAAATTTTCAACCAGCTTCTATTGGTAATTTACTCAGGGGGGATTATCAGCTGTTGGTAGGCTCAAATGCTACCGTTGAAGTCCTGTGTTCCAACTGGACAACCTGGAAACCTGAACCGGGAAGAACTTCCACCGTTAATGAAGGCTGTCCTACCGCCGGAGATAGTATAATAATTCACTCAGAGGATTATACCGCTCCTACTAGGGCAGCAAATAATCAAAACATTCCTTATCTATTAAGTCCGAGGAACACATCCTTACTCGACAACCGACCCACCCTACGCTGGCATCAGGTTGAAGGTGCAGAACGTTACTCTGTTAGGATTCGTGGACAAGGATTAGATCTAGACTGGAAAACCTACACTAGGGAGACAGAAATTCTTTATTCAGGGGAACAACCTCTAGCACCTGGTTATTATTCGTTAATTGTTGAGACTGACAAAGGTAAACGTTCTATAGAGGAAGGGGAATTTGGTTTTCGGGTACTTGATGAAAAGAAAGCTACCACCCTATTAAAAGAAGTAGAGGAACTCCAGCAAAAACAGTTAAGTGAAGAAGCGAATTCCTTAGCCCTAGCCCATTTTTACCTCAGGGAAGACTTGAAATATAATGCCATTGATATCCTCGAACAAAGCATCAAAGATGGTAATACTTTGGTAGCCACCTATCAACTGCTAGGGGATACCTACACAGAAGTGGGATTAAATCGACTGGCAAAGGAGCGTTACCTCAAAGGTTTAGAACTGGCTAAAGCAGCATCAGATTTAAACAGTCAAGCGGAAATACAAAAGAGTTTAGTAACTATCAGCTTAATTATTGACAGTAAAGAGGAAGCTTTACAGTGGTTGGAAAAAGCCCAAGTTAGTTATCGGGCTTTAGGAGATGAATCAAAGGTGAATCAATTAGAAGAGAATAAAAGTAAAATTTGACAGGCGGCTCTGGATTGAAGGTATGGGGTATCGGTATGGTTTAAACTTATCAATCAAATAGCTTACAGGTCAAAATCCTCGGGATTTATCCCTTTTGCTTTTAATTGCTCTAGCAATGCTTTCATACGAGTTCGTTCAAGCTCTAAAGCTTGCTGTGCTTGCTCTGCCCGTTGTGATGCCTGTTGTTTTTCGAGTCTTTCAAGCTCTAAAGCTTCCTGTGTTTGTTCTAAAGCTTCTTCTGCCTGTTCTGCTCGTTGACGTTGTTGTTCTTTCTGCTCACTAATTTCTAAATAGCTAGCAAAAGGCTCACCATTGGGATAATACAGCACCAATTGAGATGCTACTAACTCAAAGGTAATTCCTAAACGGGGACTCACCCAACCAAGCATCTGAGGGATGGGTTCTAGTTTTTCTGATGAACGCAACCAACCTTTTAGTTTTGCTCTATTTGGATCATAGAGATAGTACTCTTCTACTCCATGGGTCCGGTAAAACTTGAGTTTATCGTCTTCTAATTCTTTGATGGTGTTGGTTTCTGATGCAATTTCAAAGGTGACTTCGGGATTAAGGTTATCTTCAACCCAGGTCTTGTAAGAACGCCGATGCCCTTTCGGTCTACCGATAACTACCATCACATCCGGGGCTTGGTTGATTTTGGGTTGTCCTTGTATTGGATACCACAACAAATCCCCGGCAACGAATACATTAGGGTCATCTTTGAAGTGGACTTCTAGGCCATACTTAATGGTGGTAATTAGTTCAAATTGAAGGGTATTGTCGGCCATTGGTTTCCCGTCACTTTCGGGATAGAAGATGTCATCGGTGGTGGGAGTAATTTGCTGAACCATAGGAAAAATTGTTTGGGTTAATGGGAGTCGGGATCCCCCCTAGCCCCCCTTAATAAGGGGGGAATGGAGTAGGGAACAGGAAAAATCCTGTCTACCTGATTACTAGGAGAATTGCTAGAGATTATAGGTTAAAATCCTCGGGATTTATCCCTTTGGCTTTTAATTGCTCTAGCAATGCTTTCATACGAATTCGTTCAAGCTCTAAAGCTTGCTCCGCTTGTTCTGCCCGTTGGCGTTCTTGTTCTTTTTCGAGCCTTTCGAGCTCTGCCCGTTGTGATGCCTGTTGTTTTTCGAGTCTTTCAAGCTCTAAAGCTTCCTGCGCTTGCTCTGCCCGTTGGCGTTCTTGTTCTTTTGCCAGCCTTTCGAGCTCTGCCTGTTGTTGAGCCATATCTCTTTGCTCACTAATTTCTAAATAGCTAGCAAAAGGCTCACCATTGGGATAATACAGCACCAATTGAGATGCTACTAACTCAAAGGTAATTCCTAAACGGGGACTCACCCATCCCCCAGATGCTGGGTTGGGTGAGTC
>NZ_JAAHFV010000098.1:0-18451 GCF_010672755.1 Moorena sp. SIO1F2 | reverse complement strand
TTGAAGACCAGCTTAGGATAGGTCAATCTTGATCTAAAATATCAGAAGTGAAAGGACAATTCTGGGGGAAACTAACAGATGGATAATTCCTGCTCACCTTTTTCAGTGGATATCTGTAGCAATCGGAAAAGACCGATTCAAGATAAGGCTTGAGGCTAGGAGATTCAGACAACAGAAGATTAATCTGTTCTCTTTGTTCATCGATAGTATTTTCCCAGCCTCGATAATCAGGCTCTGAATCTACGTACTGCCTTTTTAGCAAATGTTCCATCAAAACCTTAAGTCGGCTCTGAAGCTCTCGTCTATCGGATCGTCCCAAGGATGCTATCTCCTCAATTAAATTGTCTATATCCAACTCATCAAAGTTTTTTGTTTTGAGTTGCTGGCAAGTTGTCTCAGTCCACAGAACGAAATCCTGATCATACAAGTCATGATTACTCATTGCTGGTTCATCCTTTTCTATTTTTTTTGTAACGATCAGAGCCTCTCCCGTTTTCAGGTAAAACTGCCTGCAAAAAATAACGCTACTCTTGAGGCTTTCAGAGAATAAATCAACAGCATAGAGTCAACTAATCAAGGGGCATCTCATAGTTGAAATATTCTCCTTTTTTATCCTATATCATGTCGGGATAATTACCCTTAATAAAAATCTCCCCCATCTCCCCATCTCCCCATCTCCCCACACTTCCCACCCTCCCCGCGCCCGGGCTCCTTAATTATGGGTATTCAACCAAACTTGATATGAGGGGGTTTGGGCTTTGGGGGAGCTATAAAACCCCTGGGCTTAAGGAAGCTTAGCGGGGGATATAGGCTTTACAAATGAGTTGTAAAACTAGATTATAATTTTTTCTAATCAAAACAAACGCTGTATTCCTTACTAAGGCTACCATATCCAGATTTTTATGTTCCCTAAAGCGTTTCATCCTATGTTTACATCTCAAATAAAAATGCTATACATGGACTCCCCCAAGTTAAGTTAAGTTACTCAATGTAACTTAACTTAACAATTAAAAGTGTTTAGCTTACCAATAAATAGTGTATAATCTCTGCATACAGCTTTTCAACTGTAAATACTACTAACACTCAACTACCGCTACCGACTCTACCCCGATGCTACTCAACAGCAAACGCTGATTGAGTGGATGGAAATCTATCGGACGACCTACAACTATGGGTGGCGATAGATTAAAAATTGGTGTAACAGTCGGCAAGAAAAAAAACGACTCCCATAGCTTTGGATGTTTTTGGTTCATCTGTTATTAATGTGACGCAAGGAGCAGAGGTAGAAGCAATGTATTCTGGATACTTGAAGCCTGATATTGAGGGTTTACAACAAGACGTTATTACACGACTGAAGGAAATCAGTGACCTGATGATGACTGCTAGTGAAATACTAGGAGAGGAGGGTTCAGGGAAAAAGTACACCAAATTTAAGCAGGAAGTAGATACTGCCAAACAGCAGGTGGAAAATCTGGAATTAGTCATGTCGATTATCGCGCCCATGAAGGCAGGTAAGTCTACAGCTATCAATGCGATTGTTGGGCAGGAACTTCTGCCTAGCCGCAGTGATGCCATGACCACACTCCCTACAGAAGTTGTCTTTAAAGCTGACTTAAAAAAGCCAATTTTGAAGTTGAGTCAATCAGTAGTTTCTGTGTTTAGCAAGACAATTGCGGCTTTGCGGAGCAATCTTCAAGAGTTGGACACTGACGAAATGGAAAGTATGATGGCTAAGTATAGGCATCTGAATGACTTAGTTGAAAAAATCAAAAAACAGCCTTTAGCCTCACTAGTCCCTAAACAGGAAACCTTTGGCTTTAATAATATCCGGAAAACCCTGACTGCTTTGAATGACATTATCCGTTTGTGCAGCCTGAATGAAGTTGACGATCCTATTGGTAAACTTCTCTGTCTTAATCTTAAGTCTCCGCGCATTGAAACTCCCTTTTGGCAAGAAGAAGATGCTGATAAAACTGCAAAAATCGGTAATCTAGTAATTATTGATACCCCTGGAGGTACTGAAGCTGGACAAGAGCAGAAACTAAAGGCTGTAGTCACAAAGCAGCTCACAAAAAGTGCAGTTGTTTTGATTATGCTCAATTTTGGCGCAATGGGCAGAACTGCTGACAATAAAGTTGAAAGTGAAGTTGAAGAAATAAGAAATTTACAAGATAGTGAGAAGGATAACCTATACGTTTTGGTAAACCAGATTGACAGACGTGGTAAAAATTCCAGGACTCCTGAGGAAGTCAAGGACTTTGTCAAAGAGGCATATGGCATAGGTGATTCTGGCGAGAACAAAGATACAAATAGAGTTTTTGAAATATCAGCTCACTGGGCACTGTTCTCTGCTAATTTCTTTCTTCGAAAACTAGATAAAAATGAAGATGCAGCTAAAAATGATATCAAAATCCAACCAGATATTGCCAGAGATTTACTAGGAGCAGAGTGGGAAGACGATATTGAACATGCCTCCTTGGAGGAACTGAAACGTAAAGTTAGGAAGCTGCGAGAAAGATCAGGTTTTGATGATTTTATTAAGAAGGCAATGGAGGAGTTAATGCTCTCAGCAGCGCCTGAATCCATGAAGGCAGCACTTAAAGAAATTTGCAGCTACTTAAAGCATATCCCAAAGGATGTAGAACTTCAGATAAAAGCTATTAACCAAAAGGCAGCAGAAATAAAAAAGCAAAAAGATGCCTTACAATCTAAAATAAATGGTCTTGAGGATTGTCGCCATCGTCTGAAAGAACGAATAGAGGAAAAACAGGAACAACTTAATCAGAAGCTAGAGGCAATTCGTATTCCCCTAAAAAAAGCAGCAGAAGTGACTATTGACGATTATTTTTCACAGTCTCCAACCGACGCTTTACAAAAATGGGAAACATTTGCAAGTCAAATGGGTGTAGCAAAAAAGATTGTAGAAAAGAGAATCCAAGAGTTTATTTCTTTTGATGACTGGATTAAAAATTATTCAATTTTACAGTTCAAGTGGAATACTGATTATTCAGTTGAATTATCAAGTAAAGCAGATGCAGAAGAATTTCGTAGACTGGCAGTTAATTACGCAACTGTAAGAACAGAAAAGTTATTTGACAGTATTCGTGAAGCGACTGAAGAAGAACTAAAAAACTCCCGTGAAGAGCTGACATTATTATTAGATAGTGAGACAAAGCCAATAATTGAGGAGGCGAGGGAGCAACTGTCAAAAGGCTTCGATGTGGAAATTCCACCCCCACCGCCAGAACCAGACATAGACCTAAATTCTATTCAACCTTCAGTAGATGAGTTACCAGAGTATGGATACGAAGAAGTAGATGAAAACTACAGGCCATGGTATTTTTTTGGGTGGCTTGAAAGAACAAGGACAGTGATTAAAAATGTACAAGTAGGTAACAAATATATTGTCAACCTGAAGGATTTAATTACTAAAATGAATGAAGTAATTAAGGAAAAAATTGATATAAACTATCAGGGAAGTCAAGAGTACATTGTTCAGCAATTTGAAAAGGATACTGAAACCTTTTTTCAAAATCTTCAACAGTACTTAGGTGGATACAAAGACCAGATGAAGGAGTCCCTGAGGAAGCAGGGATCTGAGGAAAAGCAAAAAACAGTGGTAGAAAACCTCAAGAATAAGTTAGCAGATGATGCTCGAGAACAAATCAAAAAGGTAGATATTATTCTCCAACGTATAGAATACTTCTTATCTCTAAATAATGGATAATTATAATATAACACATCTTCAAGAACTAGAGTCTCATCTTAAAGAACTAGACTCTCAGTATCAAGTCCCCATCCTGAGGGATAAAGCTCTGATTGACCTAATAAATGGTATTCAGGTCAACCGCGACCTCATCAGCTATGGTAAGAAGCAAAGGAGTCTGGGCCGCCTGTGGGACTTACTAACTGGCAGCGACTCCCAGCGCCAATCCCTCTTAGGTGAAAACCTAGTCGCTGGTCAAAATACACTGTACCAATGGGCATTAGAACTCACTTCTTCCGAAGATATTAGTCAAGTAGCACTGGCTGTTACCCAGGAAAAATTGCTGGAAGCCCGTGAGGCTATTCGCCGTCAGCAACAAAGGCTAAATATTCAACACCAAGAACTAAGAACTCTGCTGCAAGGTTTGACTAAAGAGATTGACTCACGTTTCCAGAAACTGGATGAAAAGATAAATAACCTAGAAGTAAGTACGGCTGCTCATCAGGAATTTGAGAGCATAATAACTTTCTGGGAAGCAAAGAGTACTTACACAAAGCTACCTTGGGTAGTACAGGTAGCCTTTTTAGCACGGCAAGTTTTCAGTGGTGCAGTTGCTAGCTATGAACTGAAATCTAATGATAAAAAACTTTATCGTGAGTGGTTCGTCAATCGAGTTGTCAAGTCTCCCAGAAGCCAAGAGATCCCGGACCCCCAAATGACTCCTCATAACCCATTCTGTTCCCTTGCAGACCTTCTAGAGAAAACTAGGTTAGACATGGCAGACAATGGCCGCACATTAGAATTCGCAGCAGCGTTGTTGGAGGTTCGGTCAGTGCCGCGAGAGCGTCTTTTAAAGACTCCTTTGCTATTCACTATTGGTACAACTCTGGAACTGGCCGCCCTCCCTCCTGAAGATATACCGCCAAAGCCCGCACATTGTGCAATTGAGCTATGTCGCGCTCACATTCAACACATCGACCAAACCACAGATCGAAGACAATTTGTCGAAACCATTGTGCATGAAACCGCTAATGACTGTATGGCAATCATGGCAACCCGTCCTACTATCACAAGTTGAGCTCTATGGAACACACAAACCCCAAATTTGGACTTGTACTAGCTGGTGGTGGTGCTAAAGGAGCATATCAGGCCGGTGTATGTAAATATCTTGCCGAAATTGGACTAGAGCCACAAATTATTGCTGGCACTAGTATCGGCACCCTTAATGGCGCTGTTCTCGCATCCAGTGAATCATTTGCGGAAGGTGTCAAGCGATTGAATAAACTTTGGGATCAATTAGGTCAAAAACAGGTTATCCGTCCCAATAAGAGTGCAGTTCTTAAAACATTAAGCTATGGTGCTAAAGCTTTTATCCCAAATCTGAGAACGTGGTGGTTTGATTTCTTAGTAAAGATAGGATTGCCCGAAGACCACAACGCAATCTTTGACCCTGAACCTGTAGAAACTCTATTACGCGAAGCCGTAGACCCGGCTAAGCTGCGAAAAGGTATTGAGTTATGGGCAACAGTATTTCCAGCACTGAAAATACCAGACTTAGACTACGATTTACTGATGCCCTTAGTCGATCTTTTGCGAGCCCAAGCTGGTACATCTGCCCACTGGCTTCGGGTGCAGGATTGCCAAGATGATGAAACTCTCTATAATTTACTCCTTGCTAGTGCTGCCATTCCCTTGGCATTTCCTCAACGAGAAGTTAATGGTCAGTTCTATGTAGACGGTGCTTTGGGAGATAATATTCCCTTGGGAGCATTAGTCGATCGTGGATGTACTTTCGCCATTGTAATTCACTTAGATAACGGAGAAACCTGGAGCCGCCACGACTTTCCAGAGCAAGCCATCATTGAAATTAGACCAGAACAACAAATCAATAAATCGAATAGGCCAGTTATCGGTTTCATTGATAGTTTGCTAGACTTCAGCCCTGAACGCATCACAGAACTCAAAGAGCGTGGTTATGAAGATGCCCAGCGCTACTTGCAGCCAATTCTCGAAACCTTTATAGCGATTAGAGCCATGCGTGGTTCTCAGGAAAAACTGGTCAAACAGACATGGGAGTTGCACAATGACCGACCACTATTGGATGATTAAGGGTTGTGATAAATAAAGGTTGACCATTGATATAGTCAAGAGAAACAACCATGTACCCCAAGACCATCAACTGTCAACCTTTAACCAATAACTATCGCAATAGTGACTTCTAAACCAGCCACTTAAGACTAGAAATTCATTTCAGCAGCTTGCACCTTCTCTACTTGCTTCTTCTTAATAACTAGCAAGACTTGAGATAGCATAATCGCGCCGATGAATAGCATCAACCACTTAATCCGAGCTGGGTCTTGTAAGACCACTTCCACATCCCTTTGACCAAATCCACCAACATTAGGATCAGTACTCAGAGCTTGTCCTGATACTACCTGATCTCCTTCAGCAACCAGTAACTCTGGGCCAGGGGGAACCGTATCAACTACAGTCTCGCCGTCTGGGGTCTTGATAGTGACGTCGTAGCCAACATACTCTTCAAAGGTAATTTTGGTAATTTCACCAGTGGCAGAGGCATTGAAGGCATTATTATTGCTAAGGTCCCCAGTGGGGTAAACCTGACCCCGTCCCCGGTTACCACCGACATGAAGCTGGTATTTACCAAAATAGATATCTTTCTCAGTTCTAGGGTCAGGAGACAGAACTGGGAATACAATTTCTTGATACTCCTCACCTGGTAGAGGACCAACGAGTACTATATTTTCCTGCTCTTCGCTGTAAGGTTGGTAGTACATGTCCTCGGTTTCTTCTTGCATTTCCTCCGGAATCCGGTCAGGAGGAGCAATCTTGAAACCTTCCGGTAACATCACTACGGCACCGACCTGTAAGCCACCTTTAGAACCATCACCATAGACCTCTTGTGCTTCTAGGTCATAGGGGATTTTAACCACAGCTTCAAATACAGTATCTGGCAGTACCGATTGGGGGATTTCCACTTCTGTCGGTTTCTCTGCTAGGTGACAATTAGCACAAACTATCTTGCCAGTGGCTTCACGAGGGGTTTCTGGAGCAGTTTCCTGTGCCCAGAAGGGATAGGCAGCAGCTGACTGGGGAACTGCCAGATCACTGGCAAAGAAAAGGGCCACAGCTGCCACAACCAAAACGATAGCTCTGGCAATCATCCCCTTGCCACGGTTAACCATCACCGATACATCAGGTGTTCTCATCACTAAGCCAAAAAACTCAAAAATTGGTAATTTAAAAATTGCAACTTGTTAATTGCTAATGGTTGATTAGCACTAGTCAATTAACTAAAAACTAAGGACTAAGGACTAAAGCAATTAACTCCACCAAGGTTGTTCACCAGTGCGGAAATCAGTTTCTTTCCAGGTGCTGAAGACTAGGGTGTCGTCTTCTGTTACCGTAGCGTGTGCCAAAGCTAGAGACAAAGGCGCTGGTCCGCGTACTACCTTGCCAGTATTGTCATACTGGGATCCATGGCAAGGACAGATGAACCGGTTCTTGCTAGCATTCCAAGGCACAACACAGCCTAAGTGAGTGCAAACCGCGTTGAGACCGTAAGCCTCAAGACCTTGATCTTCAGTAACAATCACATAGGTGGGGTCCCCTTTGAGACCTTGAGTCAGGGTGCGATCGCCTACATTGTGACTAGCTAAAAACTCGCTGACCTTGATGTCATTGCCCAAAGCATCTTTAGCTGTGACACCACCACCAGCCCCACCACTGGATGGGGGGATAAAATACTTAACGATTGGGTAGAGAGCTCCAACAAATGTGCCGGTAATCGTCCCAAACGCCAAGAGGTTCATAAATTGGCGACGCCCCATATCTGGAACGTCTGGAGAGCCAGAAGCTTGAGCCATAACTGAACGCCTAAAGGTATACTTTTTTTACAATTCTGGGAAAATTACCAGAATTTTTTGAACCCTGTTTTTATAACTGTAGTGTAATTTAACCACTGGACAGGGTTGCCCAAATCCCTGCAATATAAGGATTCACGGCTTGAACTATAAGTATTATTACATTCTTTTACGCTTTATCATAAAGTTAAGAAGCGTTGTATTTGTAACAAAATGTAAACATTAAGTTAGGGCAACAGGCTATGACAGGACAGGACTTGCACCAACTCCTGCTCAATAAGTGGGGACGCTCCTATGACATCCAGATTCGGAGGACTCAAGGGAAAATCTTTGTTCAGGTGATGTGGAAGTATCTGGAGCAGCAATCCTTCCCCCTTTCTGAAGCTGAATACCTAGAGCATTTAGATACAGTAGCCAACTATATCCGAGGTTGGGGAGGAGCCAGCCAGGTGCAAGAGTTCATTAACAACACCCGTGAGCGTCCACGACTGGGGAAAGTGGTCAGTATTCCCATAGAACTAGGTGAGCGGTCCTCAGAATGGATGCTAGAGGATTTTTAGGGAGTAGGGAGTAGGGAGTAGGGTGTGGGGTGTGGGGTGTGGGGTGTGGGTAGTAGGGAGGTGTGGGTAGTTTAGACAACGGCCAAAAATCTCGAACTATTAAATTCTACCGTTCGCGTAGCGTGGCCATAGGCCAAAGAAGTTTATGTTAAGCTGACGGCTTGGTCTGAGGGGATTGGTGCTGTATTGGGAGCTAGATAAGGGATGAGCTTTTTGGGCTTGGGGGATGCGATCGCATTTCATAGAATTGTCTGGCCGATTAGTCTCAGTCTTAGAGTTCCCCCCAATGTTGGTCAGAGGAACACCTGTGATCAACGGGTGCATCTGATTAAAGCTGTTTGACCCGGTGGGTGGAACAGGCATCTTGCCTGTTGCAATTTTCCGGCGGGCTGTCTCAACGCCTCTTACCCCGATTCCCGATTCCCGATTCCCGATTCCCGATTCCCAATTCTAAATTCTTAATTCTAAATTCTTAATTCTTAATTCTTAATTCTTAATTCTTAATTCTAATTAAAATCGATTTTCATACTCGACAATTATCTTAGTATCATCTGAAAAATTTGTAGCGCCGCGTAGCAAAACTTCTTCATTAACTCGATAGCGCAAGTTGTACTGAATTGGCTGATCAGTAGTTAACACTTTTAACAACGAAAATGATAAATTATTAGTAATATTAATTCCTGCTTCAGCACCTAGCTCTAAGCTATCAGTGCGTCTATTATCATCTGTAACTGTAGTAGGGAAAATGCGAAACTCATCTAATCCTGCGGCATCACCAATCAGGTTGCTGACATTACTCAGTAGTGCTGAGCCAGCCAGGTTTGCCAAACCCAAGGTAGTATTGCCTCGACCCAAGGTATCCACAAAGCCACCCCCTAATAGAGCAACAATTTCCCCTTCACTACGTTTTGGCATACTATTAAGTTCCACTCGGTCAAAGAGCTGACTTGCTCGCCCTTTTACTTTTGCTTGAACCCGAATAGTTTCTGTAGTGCCAAAATTAGTTGGGCTATCGCTAATTTCATTAGCAAAGGTTTCACTGGTAATGGGTTGTTTCCTAGACTCAATTACTGATGCCACCATCTGCACATCTAACTCTGGGTCTCTGCCAAGAGTGGCTACAAATCGAGCGTTGTTGTTGTAATTTTTATCAAGACGAAACTGAGTGGTAAAGAGATTGACCTGACCGCGCAGCAGCTGAATGGTTCCTTCTGGTCTAATATCGCTCATGTCCCCATTAATTAGAAGGGTACCGCTGGCGAGAAAATCTAATACTGGTAGCTGTCGAACTAGGATATTTTTACCTAAGGTTAACTGTAAGTTATTGAACTCGATTAGTTCGTCACCAGCCGATCCGCTACTCCCGATCGGGGCAGTTTGAGATTCAGAAATCGGTACTCGACCATCAAACAATTCGATGTAACCACCAATTCTAGGATTAAACAGAGTCCCAGTAATGATGGTCTGACCTTGAACACCACCACTGTAAATCCCTTTGAGATTGATGGCTAGTTGATTCAGGTCAACGGTGAGGGGATTCTCTAATGGTCTAGCTAGGTCTCGCAATGGCAAATTCCCTACCGCTACTAATTTACCACCACCAAAATTCCCTTGTAAGGTGTCTACAATTTCCATCCGGTTGAAGTTAAACCGGATTTTGCCATTAACTTCTGTCAGGGGTTCGGGTAGAGATTGGGCAGCAATGGTAGCGTCTTGTACATTAATGTTACCAATAACGGTAAGTTGCTCCAGTTGCTCTCGCCAATCTTGGTCTTGGTCAAAGGTACCGGAAATATCTAAATCTACTTGTCCTTTACCATCAACCCAAGTGATTTGTTGATTGGTAAGCATGTTCAATCGGGCAAGTCCTTCGTTTTGAACCGTCAGTTGTACACTAACTTGCCGATTTTCTGGCTCTACTTCGGCAAAGGGTAACTTGTAGGGGATTTTGGCATTTACAGTTAGGGGTTCAGACTCTTTGGTCAGAAAACTTTGGGCAAAGACGTTCAACCGCGCATTGTTGTAACTAAAGCTGCCTTTGATGGATTCGAGGGGTGTTCGGTTTAGGCTGGCATCCACTACAGATATTGCTCCCCTAGCTTGGGGATTGCTTAGACTTCCATAAAAGTCCGCTGTGGCATCAACAAATCCTCCGTAACCAACAGAAGCTGGAAATTTGAACACTTCTCTAATCAGGGAAACCGGGACGTTCTTTAGCTTGAGCTGACCCGATGGACCTTGTTCACCGATACTACCGGACAAGGTGGCTAGGCTCTGACCCGATTGAATCCGCACAGGTAAAAGATTCAGTACCCCTTCTTCAAAATTCCCTTGGCCAATAATTGTCTCAGCTTTATAGGAACCCCACTGCCAGTTTTCCCCTTGGAAATTAAATTTGGCACGGATGCCATCTTTGACTGAACCTTCCATACTGATACTGCCAGTAAAACCACCATTGATCTCGGTAAGCTCTGGTAACAGAAAGCTCTCTTGACGCTGCTGGCGTTGCTTCTCTAGGAGGGTGACTATTTCTGACATCCGCCGTAGGGGTTTTTTGAGCTTATTTTGTGGATTACCTACTCCAGTAACGGCAAGATCAGCGGCTGTGCCGTAGACGGGCGCTTGCAAGCCTCGACCTAGGTCAGTGATCTCAAATAGTTGTAGGGTAGTCAGAACATCCTGGATTTCTCCGAGCTTAGCCTGGAGTTCTCCTTTAAATTCTGGTCCGTTGGGGGTTTGGGTGACGTTGGCAGCAAATAAGTATTGACTATCACCTTTTTTACCTTTTTCAAACAAGCCATTGGTCAGAGTCATCGTCCCTTGCTGGTATTGGAAAAAGCCTTGTAACAGCTTACCTCTGAGGTTGTCAAAGATGGGATTTTCGATCGCAATTTTACCGGATGACCCAAAGGTCTTGAGGTTGAGACCAATCTGCCCAGATATCTCTCCCGCCAAGGGTTTGCTTAACCATGGTTCGAGGTTTTTCCCGTCTACCATACCACTACTCAAAGCCAGACTCTTAATGGTATTGATGGGGAAATTCTTTACGGTCATTTGTAGCTCATCCCCTGACCGAATCCCAGTAGCAGTTTTGTTCTGATACTGCAGCAAAAAGGATACGGGTTGGTAATTGGGGTTTAGCACCACCTCCAGTTTGTCTTGATTACCTGCTAGCTGGAGATTTACCCCTGACTTTGGTGCTATACTCACTCGACCTGTCAGTAGGGATTCAAACTCCAGAGGACCAGCAAAAAAGTACCGCAGTCTTAAGTCACCGTTAATTGTCGGAGCTTTAGGAGTACCGGCAATGCGACCGTTAAAACCGACTAAGCCTCCTAAATTGAACGCATAAGGCAGGTCAGCAGGTAATCGTTGCAAATTCAAATCCTGTGCTTGTACCTGGAAATCAAAGGTCTTAATTGCTTGTAAGCCCTGACTCCCTGGGTTTAGATTGACAAAACCATTAGCATTGAATCCCTCGGCTGTGGCTTCTTTAATCTCTAGCTTTTGACCATTCCAGTCAAAGGATGTGGCTAGGGAACGCTCAAGTATAGAAATGCCTTCACTAAAATTCAGCTTACCCTTAGCTTGGATTGCTGACAGAGCTGTATCTGGTGTCAATAGCAACGGAGCAGAAATATTGACACTGCCATTGAGACGTCCTCGTAAATCAGGATTAATCTCCCACAACTTGAGATTAGTAGGCTGGAAAACTCCCTGAAATTTACCATTGCTAAACTCAGCTGTTCCTAGTAATTGACCACCAGCAACCTTGAGTTGTCCAGACCCTTTGCCCTTAATGGCGTCAATGGTTAAATTAGTTAGATTACCAGAGACAGTGACATTCCCGGAAAGAGGGCCATTGAATTGGGGCGGGACCGGAGCAAGAGCACCCAAGTCGAGCTTAGAGGTTTGTACCTTGGCCTGGAAGTTACCATTGGCAATATCGATTTGAGAAGCCTGAATTCTACCCCCTTCCACATCTAAAGTACCAGACCCACTAGCAGTAATACTGCTAGGACTTACCGAATCTAGATTCCCTGAGATGGTAAACTCTCCGGACGCTGGACCGTCGAATTGCGATGGTATTGGTCCGAGACGACCTAACTGGAGATTGGATGCTACGACTTGAGCTTTGAAGTTGCCTTTAGCGATATCGACAGCATCAGCTTTAATGGTTCCTCCTGCTAGGTCTAAACTGCCAGACCCACTAGCAGTAATGGTGCTAGGACTGACCGAATCCACATTCCCTGAGATGGTAAACTCCCCGGAAGCTGGACCGTCGAATTGCGGAGGTATTGGTGCGAGACGACCTAACTTGACCTTGGATGCAACTACTTGAGCTTTGAAGTTGCCTTTAGCGATATCGACAGCATCAGCTTTAATGGTTCCTCCTGCTACATCTAAACTACCAGACCCACTAGCGGTAATGGTACTAGGACTGACCGAATCCACATTCCCTGAGATGGTAAACTCCCCGGACGCTGGACCGTTGAATTGCGGTGGTATTGGTGCGAGACGACCTAACTTGAGATTGGATGCGACTACTTGAGCTTGGAACTGGCCTTTAGCGATCGCGATCGCATCAGCTTTAATAGTCCCTGCTGCTAGGTCTAAACTACCCGAGCCACTAGCGGTAATCGTACTAGGACTAAAAGACTTTACATTCCCTGAGATAGTCAACTCCCCTGAGATGGGACCTTTAAATTCAGAGGGTACTGGTGCTAAGGCTTCTAGAGGAAGATCAGAGGCTTGGACTAGGGTAGAAAAACCACCATTGATCAGTTTTACATTAGTAGCACGCAAGGTACCACCATCAACCGTCACGCTGCCGTAACCGCTGGCACGGAGGGTTTCTGGTTGGAAAGAATCAAGGCGACCGGACAGATTAAATTGACCATTGAACGGTCCGGAGAATTGTGGCGGTAGAGATTGTGCAGGCAAGGTTTTTAGGATTGGTGCCACGGAAATATTCTTAGCTTCTACTAACCCCTGCCAGCGCCCAACCCCCACTTGAAAATTAGTAGCTCTGAGAACACCATCACCGATGGGCAGATTAGCATAACCAGTGGCACGAAAATTCTCGGGCTTGTCAAGGGGAGAAAAGATCTGGGTTCTGCCATAAATTCGACCCAGAGGAATGGGTAGATTAAATCCATACTGTTTTGCGATCGCATTCGCTGGCACATTCACAGCTTTGAGATCAAATACTGCCCCCCCCTGATCCATAAATTTGATATCCCCCTTGCCTGTGACTAAGCCACCCACTGTTGGTTTTGCCTGCAAGTTTCTAATGGCCAGCTCAGTATTAATAACGGTAAAGTCAGCAGTAATATAGCTGAAGTTCACCTGGTCAAGGGTGGCGGCAGTGGTGGTAAACGCCTCTCCAATCACAATCGGGTTGTCGATAGCTCCAGTGACCTTAAACGTAGCCTGTGCTTTACCTAAAGTAGTTACTGGTAGCTCTTTGATGCCAAAGGTCTGTGCATACTGCTGTATCTGAACCGGTTCGCTTGTTGCTCTGAGCTTGTACCCTGACTCAATATCCAGCATTCCCCCAATTTGGGCAGGTACTTGACCGAATCGGGAAGTTATGTTATTGAGCCAAATCTGACTCCCTCGAAAGCTCAGCTTACCTTTGCTTTCAGTGAACAGTTGGGGCAAGGGTTCTAAGCGGGCGGTGGTGTCGGAAAAGTTAATCGTACCCCAATACTGCCAAGGCTGTTCAGCATTATTCCGTTGTATTCTCAGGTTGCCACCCAGTTTACCCCCTTGAAGCTTCAGGGGAATCAGAAGTACTTTACTAACCTCTGCCGCACTCACGTTATCGACATCAAGGTGCAAGTCAGTTTTTTCTTGAGAGAGGCGGTAATCTCCCTTAACCTTTAAATTTCCCCCAGTTAACGGCTGACTATTTACATCAAAGCGAATCAGCTGACCTCCGTCGAGAAATTTACTTTTCCCCCGAACCTCAGTAAATCTCATCGGTGGTTCTTTGATGCCCACTTGAGATCTTGGCACCACCACCACATCCGCATCCCGCCACCGCACCACCTTTGGGTCTACCTTAAACGCAGAATCTTGGGCAGTTTGTGTAAATGCTGTAGACACCCAGTTTAAATCTTTGTCCTGTTCAACATATATATTAGGTTCAACTAGGGTTACATCTAGTTCTAGGGTTCTGGTAAACAGCAGTTTAACGGGGTTATAGCTTACCTTCACTGCCTCGGTAACAAGATGATCGGGATCCGTAGGGGTAGCTGGTATTTCCGAAGAACCAAACCTTACACCATTTAGGGAAAAGCCCTCCACTGGTCCGACATTGACTTTCCGGTTAAGAAAGCTAGATAAATTTTTCTCTACCGTTGGTGCTAATTGCTTCTGGATGAAATACCAAGCAAAAAGGCTTCCGCCCCCTATCCCAGAAACTAGAATCATGACCATAAGCATGAAGACCGGACGTAGCAGCCTCTGCCAAAAACCTGTACTTACCGTAGGTTCTGGAGTATTTTCCGGAGTAGGCTCTGGTAGATTACCAGGATTGGGAGAGTTACTCATCTTGATTGGTTTGCACCTTACAACTGGAGTTCCGAGGGAATATGGGGGCATCGTCATCTTAATTTATCAGGGAAATACAGGGAGTAGGGGTATCAGTTATAGGTGCCGAATACCAAGTGCTTTTCAAGAGGATCTCACCATTCCCAATCATGATTGGGAAGAAGGGGAAGAGGGGGAGGAGATGGAAGAAGGTGCTGTGTCCCAATGGTGTGAATGCAACTCGGGATAAGGCAGATAATACTACTACTTTTTTGATCTGACGAAGATCCCTATCTTGATAGTTTCCAGAGCCAAGATTGATCGGTAGGTTTAACGCTATACTTATAGGTGGTTTCAATTCCCTGGCGCAATTCCTCTGACGGTCGATAAAGTAAAACATTTTCGAAACCCTCCGGAATCTCCGGGATGTTGGTAGAGCTATTGGATTTATCCAATAACATCAGCTGTACATCCGGACGAAGTAGATGACACAGAGATAGAACCCTACCGGGAATTTCATTACTGATCAAGAGTGGTTGTGGGATTTGATTAATCCAAGCTGCTACCGGGGGATTATTGCGACTCTTCGCATAGCTCTTGTGCCACCAAACTGGCAGTTGAGAGCTGACTATACAGGAGAGTATGCCGCTAAATGCCAGAGCAATTGCTATAGACTTCCAAGTTTTAGGATTTTGTCGGGTTTTTACCATGGGCACTATGTCATGGTCACCCCTTACTTGCTGATTTTGCCTATCTTCGGGATTTGCTAAATTTCCATCAATCATTCCCTTGGTATATTTTCCTGAGTTTTTGGCTTCGGTTGTCAGGAAATAAGCAATAGCTAACTGAATGCCTAGATAACAGGGAATAGCATAGCGAGTAATGCTAGAACGGCGACCACCTAATAGCACATCTGGACCGATTAGAGCAATTCCTGTCACTCCAATTAAGGTAATAATAAATACCCAAGCATGCTGAGGAGCTTGACGACAAAGATAGTAGAGGGCGTAGCCTGCTAAAAATAAACTTAGATAGTGGAGGGGACTCAAAGGATGGATGCCTTGGTTAACATCAAAGAAAATCCGACTGAGGTTTAAGGTCCAAAATAGGGGTAAGAAGCCTGAACGACTATGATTAACTGAGTCAGTATTAGCGATAAATTTGGATAAATTAGTGATAACAATGATTAGCCAAGGTGAGAATAGCAGTATTCCTCCTAAGGAGGCTAGTAAATAGCTAGTTACCCGCTTACTCCACCGACCACCTTCGGTAATTAATACATACAATCCCTGTCCAATTAAAACAAAGGCTGAGAAAGGGTGAGTATAAAGTGCTAAGGCAACAGTAAAGCTATAGATAATCCATCGATAAGTTTTTTTTATGAATTGCTTTCTCCTATAATAATTCATTGCCCATAATAGGACTGCACTAGAAAGCAAAATGGTAACGGTCCATAAACTATATTCTCGGGCTTCTTGGGCATACAAAACATGAAAGGGAGAAATAGCAATTATGGCAACAGCTACCCAGCCGATTAATTTTGAACCAAATAGTTCTAAGCACAGCCAGTAAGCACAGGGCAATGCTAATAAGCTAATTATTACTGATAGCAGTCTGATCGTTCCTACGGAATTGCCAAAGGTTTGTAACCATAACCTAGCCATTAGGTAGTAAAGGGGAGAATGTTCGGGATTACCGGCTAGGGAATTAATAGTGTCATTGATATCTCTTTCAGTATTAGGAAATTGGTACTGTTTCAACAATTTTTCTACGCTGATAATCTGACCATCGAAAATTGTTTCTACTAGTTCGGTTCGAGTGTGACCAGAAATTCTAATGGAGGTCATTGTCTCGTCGTACCAGTAAACTTTACGGTCTAGGTTGTAAAATCTAAAGACTACTCCCAGTACGATTACGATGATCAGTAAATTTCTGAACCAGATAGAATCAAGAGTAATTTTATTGATCATGCTAACTACGATAATTAGGGGATAATTGAAACTATAGCAAAGGGAACAGGGAATAGGGAACAGGGAACAGGGAGTAGGGAGTAGGGAGTAGGGAGCAGGGAGCAGGCAGAAATAGGAAAGAGATCCAAATAGTTTTTGATGTTATGAGCAATCATCAAGATTGCTCATGATATATTTATAATAGCTATAGTAAAGATGGTTTTAAGGGAATTAGCATCAAAGATGACTGTACCTCATAACTGCGATCAACGCACTGTATAACTATAAAAATACTAATTTTAAATTAATACTTAACAATTGGGTATTATAGCGTTTTTCATCATGATGAGATACATTCAAGTTTCTTCCCCCTACTCCCTACTCCCTACTCCCTACTCCCTACTCCCTACTCCCTACTCCCTACTCCCTATTCCCTATTCCCTTTCCTTAATTACCAATTAACGGCAACGTTTCTCAAAATTGTCATGGGACCATGGTCTTTCAGACGTTTCATTTGCTCTTGGTTTCGGACTAGGAGAGCTCCGGCAAATCCGAGGGAGTTGACACCAATTGACTGGAAATCTGCTTGAGAACGGGGTAAAAGCAACATCCATTGCCTTGTGGCGAGGAGATTGTAGGCACCGGATTGCTTGTTACCATTGGCATTATTCCATGGCAAGCCGACTGCACTAAGTAATCTATGGTACAACTTGAGGGTGGCTTGAGCAGCATCCCACGGGGATTTTACCCAACTAGGGTCAAGCTGAACAATAGCATGGATGAAGGGTAGGGTTGGGATGGTGCCAACAGAGTCCTGAAAGCTAGCTGATGCGATCGCATTTTCGATCGGGATGTTAACTCCTTCAGGGGCTAGGGGCAGAGGAACTAGTTGCAAGTGCTTGTGTCGTTGACTCGCACCACCAATCTTTCCAGCATTATAGAATGCCAAGCCATCAATTTCGGCAAGACATGCCCACATAGCAGCAAAATCCTGCAAAGTCAGCCAAGTATCTTGCTCCTCGAAAGCACGGGTTATGATCAGCAGGTGATGGTCAACTACGTTGTATTTGTTCAACAGACACAGGTGGGTGTCGGAAAGGTCTGCTACAAATAAATCTTGTTCGTAGGGAAGAAAAGGGTTGAAATCCTTGGATGAAGTAGCTGTTTTTTCCTCTTGCTTCTTTTTGGCTTTGTCTTTCCGTACCAGATTAGACAAAATCCGCACCAGGAAGCGAATACCCTCCTGTTCTACGAATTCGTATTCTGTCGCTATGGAGTGGAGTGCTTTACATTCAATAGCGTGTTCAGTTTGTGCTTTCAGTTTCGGCCACAATGTACCTGGTTCTAGTACTAGTGTTCCTTCGGCAATTGGTTGTTCCTGAGTCATAGCGATCGCATTTCCTTCAGCTTCTATGGCAATTTTAAATCATTTGTCAAAAAGCAAGCCTATGCGCTACGCGCACGCTGCTTGAGGTGCCGTCAGCTGTCAGCTGTCAGCTAAATGCTTAAACTAAACCTCGAATAGGGAGCAGGGACTTCGGAGCAGGGACTTCGGAGCAGGGGGAAGAAAGTTGACTGTACCTATTTAGAATAATAAACGCTATTATCTTATTGATTAACGTAAAAAAAAATAACCCTATAAATTTAAAATAAAGTAACTATTTAAAAATATAAACTACCCTATTTAGTTGAAACAAAATGTAAAATTAATTTATAATAAAAAAAACTGACCCCTTTGCTACTACTCCCTACTCCCTACTCCCTACTCCCTACTCCCTACTCCCTACTCCCTACTCCCTACTCCCTACTCCCTAAAAC
>NZ_JAAHFV010000097.1:0-18530 GCF_010672755.1 Moorena sp. SIO1F2 | reverse complement strand
TATATTGAATCTATAACTATGACTTTTCTTTACCACCAAGTTTCCCTTGCCCAACTTTCCACCAAGGCACGTTCTGATCGCACACGCTGGCAGTCAGGAACTGAATTAGCTATGGTTACCTATGGGGAAGTGTCTCTTGGTTTTATTGTCCCTCTGGAAATTCTAACTGCTTTGCCCACTGAGGCGGTTGCTGGAATGCCCCTAAAAGAACTACAGCGTTGGCTGTTTAGAAATCGGGAAGGATGGCTGGAAGGGATTATGGATGCTTTGACTCTCACTTACAAAAAACAGGAGGTACTCGGGTTGCTCCACCCTCGCTACTCAAATCAGTTATCAGAGCTAGTCATAAGTAGACAATCGGCTTAAACCAGTGAGTATTTCAAGAAAATCCCACGTCAGCAGCAAAACGCGATGTTCCGTTCGCGTTCGCGTAGCGTGGCCTACGGTCAATCGCGTAGCAGCGACCGGGCCATAATCGCATTTTTAGGTGTTGCCTATTTGCGGTATGATATCACAATTTATGAGCAATTTATGAGCAATTTATGAATTCCCTCTTCCAGTTCCTTCCCCCTGTTAACCATTTTGAAAAAATAACTAGTTATTTTAACTAGTTATCATAGTCAGCAAAATACCCATGTTTAAGGAGGTAAAAAGGACTCCATAGACTACTAAGAAACAACTCCATTTGGCAAGCTGCAATTAAATCAGACTGGATAGCACCACCATGTTTGAGCCAGTGAAAGGTAATTTTGCGCAAATCGTTGGTCATGTAAGCCAGAGTTGCCAACGGTCTTAGCCAAGGTTTTACACTCAACATCCGGGTGACATGACGACTTAAACCAATCCCACGGAAAAATGGAATTAAATACTCACGTCTCAGACGCCAGCTAGGGATTTTGTGCTCAATTTCCATAGCAGGATTGTACCAGATTTCCCAGCCCTTAGCTTGGATACGAGACAACATCTCTAAATCTTCCCCAGTTAACATACTGCTCTTAGTACGCCCAGTCAAAATAGGCCGAGAGGGCATACTCTCTAACCAAGCTTGTTTTCGCACAACCAACCCAGCTGAAGGCGGTAGTAATTTTTTGTGAGGTTCATAAAGTAATGGCTCACAGCCACGTTCAGTGATTGCTAAAAATGGCGCAAGTTTATCAAAATTTGGTGGAGGAGTGACTTCAAAAACACCATGAATTTGACTACCATAAGCACCACAAGTAGGGTTAGATTTGCCAAAGGCGTAAGCAGCAGCTATCCAAGACATTGATGGAATCGTGTCATCGTCTAGGAAACCCACTAGTTCACCTCTGGCTTCCTGAATGGCACGGCATCTGGCATAAGCTGCCCCTTGTTTCGGTTCAAAACAATACCTCAAGGGATATTGCTGTGGCCAATTGGCTTGATAAGCCTGAACAAGCTTAGCAGTGCCATCAGTGCTGTTGTTGTCAATAACAATAACTTCCCAGCTCAGTTGGTCTTGCTGGCAACAGTCTCGCAGTCGGTCTAAGACTTCTGGTAGACGCTTCTGACCGTTGTATGTCGGGATGGCAATAGTTAACTCAATAACCATAGTTTTTTTCTCCCAGTGTAGAAAAATAACCCTAACTAATTATTATTGTGAATATTCCCAAGTGTTGAACAACATTATCTCTCTCTGAGGATAGAAATTGTTATTGGTTTAGGAAATTTAACCGATACTTTAAACGGTGCTTATCCACTAGGCGCGCCCATGCTACCCTTTACCCACTCCTGACTCCTGGACAAAGTTAGTTATATCGAACTGATGTTACTAGTAAGCGCCTTTTTTTTGGAAAAGTACTATGGCAGTTTTTACTAAAATATTCAAATCTAGCCATATTGACCAATTTTACATGTACAAAGTATCTAGATGTACCACTTCTTCAAAGCGATGCAGCGCGGTCTTGGGGAGCCAGTGCGGTCTTGGGGGTTCCCCTCATGAGCAACTGGCGTGGTTTCCCCCACTCGCGCTTTGCATCAAGACAAGACGTAATATCGGAACGACCGGACACTTGCAAAAGTCCCGTTATTCCTGGTAAAACTGCATGACGTATAAAGTGGTGTTCAGATAATTTATTGACATCTATGATTGGCAATTATCTAGGATAAAATAAACTTATTTATTTAAAAATAATGTTAAGTATTTTGTGAATTTAATCTAGGCTATAACGGTATATTTTTGATGATTATTAATTTTTGCAAAAAAAAAATATACACCATATTTTATTTCCTTACGAGCTTATATATCTTTATGATTAACCTGAACATAATCATAATAACTGAGAACTTATCACCTGCAAAAAAATGATATTCTTGTCAATTGTAAACCTTCAATATACCCTATTGGGATATTTTTGACTGATATATAGGCAATAATATTGCCTTAGTGGTGAAGCATTTATTAAACTAAGATGCTCCATATTATGGTAATTTATTTTCATACTAAAAAATAGTTTTATTATGAAAATAAAAAAAACAATAGCAAATTTTTAGATCAAATTTTTATTTATGTCAACACTATTTTAGTATTTCAATAATTCTATGAATATATAATTTTAAACTTTCTGTGGAGAATATGTGAAATTTTTGCTGAGAGGTTATTTACGGTAAATTCACTACAGCCACAAATGAATTTTTGAGTTAACGTGGTGATGATTCACTCCCATGCAAACTGGGAAGTTTGCATGGGAGATTTTCTCGGGAAGCAATATCTACCAAAATTGCCCACATTACATTACAGGAAAAGTAAAGAATGACGGAACCAAAGAGAGCGCTAATCACTGGAATTACAGGTCAAGACGGTTCCTACTTGAGTGAGTTGTTGATAGAAAAGGGCTATGAGGTTCACGGTATTATCCGAAGGACCTCCACCTTCAACACAGATCGCATTGACCACATCTATGTAGACCCCCACAATGAAAACGCACGGTTCTTCTTACACTACGGTGACTTGACTGATGGTGTTACCCTACGCCGGATCTTAGAGGCGGTTCAGCCATTGGAAATTTATAACTTAGGGGCTCAATCCCATGTTCGGGTCAGTTTTGACTCCCCAGAATATACCGTTGACTCGGTGGGAATGGGTACTCTCCGACTTTTGGAGGCGATTCGGGACTATCGTCAGCGCACCGGTATCGACGTGCGTTTCTATCAAGCTGGTTCTTCTGAGATGTTTGGCAAAGTACAGGAGATACCCCAAATGGAAACTACTCCATTTTATCCACGCTCTCCCTATGCCTGTGCTAAGGTGTATGCTCACTGGCAAACTATAAACTATCGTGAATCCTATGGTATGTTTGCCTGCAACGGTATACTATTTAACCACGAATCACCCCGTCGAGGGGAAACCTTTGTCACCCGCAAGATTACCCGAGCAATTGCCCGAATTGTCGGAGGTCAGCAGAAAAAACTCTACCTGGGTAATCTTGATTCTAAGCGAGACTGGGGTTATGCTAAGGACTATGTCAAGGCAATGTGGATGATGCTCCAGCAAGACAAACCAGATGATTATGTGGTAGCGACTGGTGAAACCCACTCGGTTCAGGAATTTTTAGATATTGCCTTCAAATATGTCAATCTGGATTGCCATGATTATGTGGAGTTTGACAAGCGTTATTTGCGTCCTGCTGAGGTAGATATACTAATTGGTGACCCCACCAAGGCAAAGAAGACGCTGGGTTGGGAGCCATCTGTAACCTTTGAGCAGTTGGTAGCCTTAATGGTAGAAGCGGATTTACAAGCCTTGGGTCTGTCGCTCCCTAACGGCAAAAGTACTCAACCGTTGAATGATCAAGCCTATATCCGTCAAGGTGTAGCTACGATGGTTGACTAATCCGTTAGTTTATGACTGATTATGAAGGTAGCATCGCTGATGCAAGCCAATACATCTGACCCACAAATCCGGATCGATAGGATTTGTGTTGAATAATGACTCAGTATATTCCTGCTTGCATTGCGATGCACCAGACGGTGATAGTTCTCCAAAAGCTAGGCAAGGATGACAAATAAATGGAAAGTTTAGATCTTAGTAATAAGAGGATTCTAGTTACTGGTGGAGCTGGATTTCTAGGGCGTCAGGTAGTGGATCAGTTGTGTAAAGCTGGAGCGGATGCACAGAAGATTACTATTCCGCGATCGCGTGATTATGACCTGCGCTCTTTAGAGAACTGTCAAAGAGCTGTGGATCAGCAGGATATTATCATTCATCTTGCTGCTCACGTTGGTGGCATTGGTCTTAATCGAGAAAAGCCAGCTGAGCTATTCTATGACAATTTAATGATGGGTACTCAGCTAATTCATGCCGCCTATGAAGCTGGTGTGGAAAAATTTGTCTGTGTTGGTACCATCTGTGCCTATCCCAAATTCACACCAGTACCCTTCAAAGAGGATAACCTCTGGGATGGTTATCCCGAAGAAACCAATGCCCCTTATGGGGTTGCTAAGAAAGCTCTTTTAGTCCAGCTACAAGCCTATCGGCAACAGTACGGATTCAATGGCATCTACCTGTTACCCGTGAACTTGTATGGTCCGGAAGATAATTTCGACCCCAGCAGTTCCCACGTAATCCCTGCGCTAATTCGTAAAGTCTATGAAGCGCAGCAAAAGGGAGAAATGACATTGCCAGCGTGGGGTGATGGCAGTCCTACCCGTGAGTTTCTCTACTCAACCGATGCAGCACGGGGTATTGTGATGGCTACCACGGATTACAATCAGCCAGAGCCAGTTAATTTGGGTACAGGCTATGAAATCTCAATTCGCGATTTAGTTGAGTTGATTTGCGAATTGATGGAATTTAAGGGAGAAATTGTCTGGGAAACTGATAAACCCAATGGTCAGCCTCGCCGTTGTCTGGATATTCAACGAGCCAAGGAGGAGTTTAACTTCACTGCTCAGATGGAGTTTAAGCAGGGGTTGAAGAATACTATCGACTGGTATCGACAACACGCTAGCTAAATCTATCCAAACTCATTGTAGGTAGGGGCGAAGTATTTGTACCTGGATATGTAGCTTAAACAGTAGCTCTAAGAGTGCCAGTTTGTATACAAATGCTTCGCCCTCTAAGGGGAAAGCCAGACAGACTTTAGTAGAAGAGTAATCAAAAGACAATTTATATCCTGTCTGGAAGCATTAAGAGTGTAAGGTTTGGTAATTAGTAATGGGCAACGGGGAATTGTGATTACTCCCAAACCATTAGCCATTACCGAAAAAAAAATTCGACTATGAACACTACCGAAAAAACCGGACACGATAGTCAATTTTGGGGTTTTTATCCTTTTAAAAAATCTAATTTAATCAGATCACAGCCTATTCAATCTTAATCAAGATAGCATATAAATTAGCATATAAATCTAGATTTTATCAAAGAAATACCTAGCTTCTGACGGTGAAAAAAGGGTGAGTAATCTACTAATTTTTTGTCGGTGACTATTAAAATTTTTTCCTGAGCAATTATTATGGAAGCTATAGATTATTCAGAAGAAATAGATTTTCATAAATACTGGCTAGTTTTCAAACGGCGTTTTTTGCCAGCAACCCTAGCCTTTGCTGGTTTTTTTGGTCTTGCAGCATGGTATGCATTCTCTCAAAAAACTGTTTATTTAGCAGCAGCTCAACTGTTGTTAAAGACAGATAATTCTTCTTTGACCGGGTTGGATAATCCAACTGGCACGATTGATAATGTGGCTAGCCAGAGCGACCCCTTATCTACGGAAGTAGAAATTATTCGTTCCATACCAATTATAAAACAAACAATCATAGAACTCGATCTCAAGGATGAAAACGGTGAATTTTACCCTCCTGGGTTCATTTTAGGAGGACTGAGTGTCAAACCAATTTTGGGGACAGACATCCTCAGCATTTCCTATGAATCCTATGATGCTGAGTTGGCAGCAAATATCGTTAACACACTGATTGACGAATACAAAAAGAATGATATCAAAACTAACCGAGAGGAAGCTGTCGCAGCTCGTGAATTTATTGAGGAACAACTCCCAAAAGTTGAAGCTACTGTCAGCCAAGCAGAAGCGGATTTGCGTAGATTCAAAGAAGCTAATAAAATATTAGACCTGCAACAAGAAGCTAGCATTGCAGTCGGGTCGATTGCCAAATTAGACGACGAAATTTCTCAACTTCAGGCTCAGTTAGCACAGATAAATGCTCAGTCTGAGGGCTTGCGCAATAAGATCGGTCTGGATACACAGCAAGCTGTGGCAGCTACGTCTTTAAGGCAGTCTGCTGGGGTGCAGGAGGCACTCAGACAACTCCAAGAGGTACAAGCTCAGTTAGCAGTCGAGCGCACCCGCTTCAACGATGAATACCCGACAGTGGCTAAGTTGGCTCTTCAGGAAGCCGCACTATTAGAACTACTACAAGAGCGAATAGCACAGGTCATTGGTAGCCAACAACCAGCGCCACCGGTTAAGAGTTTGTTAGAGTTTGGACCAATCCAGCAACAACTGACTGCAGAACTGGTTCAGTCCGAGGTACAGCGTTTAGGGCTGACTAGCCAACTAGCTGTTCTGAGGAATACTCAGTCGTCTTACAAAGAGCGGTCTAGAGTCCTACCGAAATTAGAGCAGAATCAGCGGGAACTGGAGCGACGGGTAGCTGCTGCACAAGCAACTTACCAAATTTTGTTAAGCAAGCTACAAGAAACTAGAGTTGCGGAAAATCAAAATGTCGGTAATGCCCTTGTGATTTCAGAGGCGATCGTTCCTGAAGAGCCGATTCAAATCCCCATCAACCTGATCCTGGCAGGGGGAGCTTTTGCTGGTATCTTAGTTGCGATCGCTACGGCTTTCTTGATCGACCTCTTAGACAAATCGGTTCATACTCTCAAAGAATTAAAAGAGTTGTTTAGATATACCTTGTTAGGGGTGATTCCAGATTACGGCAAGCTGGTCAGTACCAGCTATTTTGCTGGATCGTCTCAACAGAATGTTTTCCCCATTTTTCCAAGAGATTTGCCCCGCTCTGTCGTCGGTGAAGCCTATCAAATTCTGCAAGCGAATCTGAAATTTATCAGTTCTGATCGACCACTGCAATCGATTGTAGTAACCAGTTCTGTTCCTAAGGAAGGCAAGTCCCATGTCTGTGCTAATTTAGCTGCGGCTATGGCTCAAGTAGGACGCCGGGTGTTACTAATCGATGCTGATCTGCGTTATCCATCTCAACATCATCTGTGGGAACTAACTAACTCCTTGGGTTTAAGTGATATTCTGGTGGGTGAGGCTCAATTTCATCAGGCTAAACGGGAAGTAATGACTGGTCTTGATGTTCTGATGGCTGGGGTAATTCCTCCAAATCCTGTGGCTATTTTGGACTCTCAGAAGATGGCTTTACTGATGCAGAAGTTCTCACGAGAGTATGACTGCGTTATCATAGATACTCCAGCATTAGCTGGTATGGCTGATGCCCCAATTTTGGGCAAAATGGCTGATGGCATTTTACTGGTAGCCCGACCTGAAAAAACAGATTCTGCCAGGGCTAATGCGGCTATGGAAATTCTCAACAGCTCAGGTCAAAATGTTCTGGGGTTAGTTACCAATGGTGTCATCTTCAAGAACGAACCTGACGGCTATATCTACCGCAACAGGGAAAACTATACTCTGCCAGATTTCAGTCAAGAAAAGGCTGAATGTAAGTAAGTATTCAGCTATCAGCCGTCAGCTGTCAGATAATCAAAGGGATATAGTAAATAAGCTAGGGGGGTGCTGGTACAGTTGCTTGAAAATCCCTGCTTGTTTTTCTGTACCGACCCCGTGCAGTTAAAGCGCCTGCTAGCATCTCAAGTAGCGCATCAGCTGTTCGCGTAGCGTGGCCAAAGGCCTTTAGCTGTTCGCGTAGCGTGGCCAAAGGCCTTTAGCTGATGGCTGAATGCTTAGGAATGTAATCAGCCATAAAACTTTGGAAGCTGTGAATCTGTTATCCAGGAATCTGTTATCCAGAAGCTGCGCTGCCAGAACGTTGGTGGCGCATTCTGATCATAATTCCTAAGGTTATTTGCTTCATCATCCAGTAAAATACTGTCAGCACCACGAAGGTTACGGCCATCACTAGTAGTGGACCTTTAGAGGTTAAATCATGAATCATGCCCTTGACTAAGCTATTGGGTTGAGCAACCAAGTCCCAGCTGTTGAAGCGTTGGAATCGTCCTAGATAAATACCAAAGGCGCACAGACCATGAGTAATTAACTCAGCTGAGACGATCAACTTTCCTAACCTTCGCCGCTGCAAATACTCACCTAGGTTAATCACAGATAGAACGTAAGCTTCAAAACCGGTTAGGATAACTAGCAGATGTTGGGGAATAACAACTAGAGTAATTGTCCATACTGAGTAATTGCGGCGAATGGCTTGAATTAGATGAATTACATCGGTGAGCAGATAGGGCGCATTGGGCAAAAATAGGATAAAAACTGCTAAACCTATCCACCATAATCCGGAGTGTAAGCCAGATTTACTCCGGAATAGCCAAAAACTTAGAGCTAATGGTATTGATGCTAGAAACAAATTCCAAGCCATCCAGCCATTGTGGCTATGCCAAGCTTTCCATACCTCTGTCAGTAATGTGTCCATAGACATGATTAGTGAACCTTTGCTCTAGGGTAGATTAGCCTTATTAAGTGGTATTCAATTTAATCCTTATCCTAACTCATCCGTTCAGTCTTGACCTTTCAGCTTGAGATAGCTTTCAGCTTTAGCTTTCATATCTTCATACTTCAGCCTTAAGAAGCGGTTGACGGTTGACGGTTGAAAGTTGAAAGTTTAATGTTTGAAGTTTAAGGTTTAAAGTTGGAAGCCTTTGAAGCTCATAACAATTCTGGCTCATTACCCATTACCGATTACCCGAGAAGGGATATGATCATCAGTCAACTGGATTTGAGATAACCATGCCTCACAATCGGATTATTACTCTGCTGAGTGATTTTGGCTTACAAGATGTTTATGTGGGTGTGATGAAGGGTGTCATTGCCCAAGTTAACCCAACTTTGACTATAGTAGACCTGACTCACCAAATCCCCCCTCAAAACCTAGCTGCTGCTCGGTTTAATTTGATCAATGCCTATCCCTACTTTCCAGCGGGGACAGTTCATGTGGCGGTGGTTGATCCAGGAGTCGGCAGTCACCGAAGAGCGATCGCTATCCAACTTTCACAGGGTTTCTTGGTCGGTCCAGATAATGGGCTATTCAGTGGAATTTTGGAGCAATACCCAGTCATGGCAGCAGTTGAGCTAACCAACTCAGCCTACTGGCGCACTAGAAATCCTAGCACTACGTTTCATGGTCGAGATATCTTTGCTAGTGTTGGAGCTCACTTGGCTAGTGGCTTACCAATCGAAAGCTTGGGAGAGGTAATTGATCCAAACACTTTGGTAACGCTAGATATACCAACAAAAACACTAACCGATGATGGGATGATTGGTTCTATCCAATATGTTGACCATTTTGGCAATTTAATCACTAATATCCCAGGGGCTGAGGTTGATGGCAAAACTTGGTCTGTTAAGATAAGCGATCGCATTATCCCCCATACTCAAACCTATAGCAATTGCCAACTTGGAGAGTTCGTTGCCCTAATTGGTAGTCATGGTTGGGTGGAAATCGCTGTTAACGGTGGGAGTGCTAAGTCTCAATTACAGCTGGATTGGGGAGATAAAGTGGAATTAAGCATTAAAAATTAGAATAATAATTAGTACCGAGTTCCTTTCCAGGATATTATGACCACATCACTACAACCATCTGAACCGGTAGTTTACCAAGGTCAGTTTGGCGAATTTACCATTACCGAAAGCGATCGCATTGGCGTAGTTATCTACCGCGCTGGCTTAGTGGTAGCAGCCTTGAGCTTTGCGATCGCCAGTAATTTAATTCTATTGCGAGGAGCTAGCCCAAGTATTTTAAATGTCCTGACTCCTCTTTATGGCTTATTCTGCCTTGCCCTAGGGGTTAGCTTAGTCACCATTCATATTTATCTAGCCCCCCTGCACCGCCTACTACAAATCTTTTGGGGCATCGGTTGCATTTCCTCAATTGTACTGGCATTTTCCAGCAATGAGCCCCTTGCTCTATACATTTATAACCATCCTATTTCTCTATTCGGAATTGGTTTTACCTTTGCAGCGTTAACCGGAATTTATTTCAAGGAAGCATTTTGCTTTAATCGCTTGGAAACTAAATTCCTAACTCCCCTAGTACCCATGCTGTTACTGGGACATATAGTTGGATTTTGGTCTACAGATTGGGAGATGATTCTGCTAGGACTCTGGGCGGTTTTGTTTATCGTGTTTGCCCTGCGTAAAGTATTGCAACCGATTCCACCTGATATTGGTGATAAGTCGGTTTTTGAGTATCTCAAAAAGAAGCGTGTGTAAGCTATTAGCTATTAGCTATCAGTTATCAGCTATCAGCTATTAGCTATCAGTTATCAGCTATCAGTTATCAGCTATCAGTTATCAGTTATCAGCTATCAGTTATCAGTTATCAGCCAAAGGTCTGTGCTCAGGCTACTAATCGGTGCTTTTGCATCAAATAAGCTGACCACTGACCGCTGACTGCTGAATGCTTACTCCAATTTTCATTAATCTCGAACTATTAAATCTCCTGTTTGCGCGATGGGCACGCTACGGGAACGAGGTTTATTTTAAGCATGATAGCTGACAGCTGACGGCTGAATGCTTACAAACGTGTAGGAAATTAATAAGCTGCTAGTGATTTTACGAATTACCAAAAAACAAGACTATAAACGAAGGAAGCAAGGGGACTGACGATCATCCTTTTTCAAATAATCCGGACAGATGGGACTTTGATTGGTAAGTACTAGAAAAGTGAGATGCTCTATAGCGGCTTTTAGCCTAATGAGGTACACAGGATTTTTTACCTTTTCTTTCTTCTGACTTTACTGCTCCCTGCTCCGAAAGCGCCCCGCGTGGCCCACGGCCTCAGTCCCTGCTCCCTATAAACCCAAAAACTTGTACCTTACTAGGTTAAAAAGCGCTATAGACCTTATTAGTCATCAGTGATTATTAGTCATCAGTGATTAGGTGACCACGGTTTTCTCTACCGTAGACTATACCGTACATTAGTGACCACAATATCATTTATTTGTGGTTACTAATGACTAGTGACTATTGACGAGATAATTTTTCATTAAAAGTCCCAATCATGCGTTTAGTATGTAGGCGAAAACAGTGGGTTTTAACGGTTCAAGGATGGTTTGTGAATACTTTTTTTATTATTACTTGCAGTCTTTTTATGTTAACTCATATCCACCCATTTTTATCGATTAAGTCTCCCATTAACGCTGATGCATTAGTAGTAGAAGGATGGCTACCGGACTATGCCTTAAAAGGTGCCATGGAAGAATTTGATCGGGGTAATTATCAAAAATTAATCACCACCGGCCCTCCTCTGCGTAAAGGATATTATCTGTCACACTATAAAACCTATGCTGAACTGACTGCGGCAACGTGTATCGCACTGGGTGTTGAGCCAGATAAACTAGTTGCTGTTCCAGCACCAGATGTTAATGTAAATCGTACGTTAGCATCGGCTCAGGCGTTACGGGAGTGGCTATTAACCTCAGATGAATCAATCAAGTCTATTAATCTTTATTCATTTGATGTTCATACTCGCAGAAGTTGGCTGATATTTAAGCAAGTTCTTGCTCCTGAGTTTAAAGTTGGAGCAATAGCCGCTAACTCCCTTGACTATGAACCAAAACAGTGGTGGGTTTCTAGTCAAGGAGTGCGGTCAATCATGTCTGAAACAATCGCTTATATCTATGCTCAAGTTGTAAGTTGGAAAGTTTGAAGATTGCCAAAACTGCTATAGCAATTATTAATTGGGTGAGGGAGTAGGGAGTAGGGAGTAGGGAACAGAAACATGTCTTAACCTTTACTTCGACTGGTATATTATTATTCATTCATCGTGCGATAGGTAGCTACTGCTGAAGGAGATATCCGATTCAGATAGCGGAAAATCCAATATTTGATAACCGAATCCAAGATAACTGGAAATGTGGCAATAAACAAAAATATAAACTCTCGACTTTCTGGTATTCCTAAATGTCGGGATACGGCTTCTAGGATTACTTCCCAACCGTGGGGAGAGTGGAATCCTACAAACATATCGGTAAACAAAATAATGATAAAGGCTTTGGCACTATCACTCAGTCCATAGATAATATCATCCATAAAAGATTTTAAAATAATTACATCTCGCTTGCTGTTCATGATAACTAAGGCAAAAGCAACTAGAGCTATAATGTCAGCAAAAATATTTTTAATGGCATTGGACCCTTGATTATAATAGTCTTCTGCCAGTTCGTTAGCTTTATGCTTAATCTCTTCTTCCATCTCCTCCTCAGATAGTTTAGGAGTAAACCCCAGTAAGCTTTTAAAGTGGAGTTCTTCTTCAAATTTTTTTAACTCTATCAGAGCTTCTTCTTCCATCTCATAATTTAAAAAAATAGCTGATTCATGGTTACTTCTAAAGTTATCAACTATGGGACTAACTAGAAACGTTTTGGAAATTTGATGGGTTAAAATAGGAACAATAGTTAAAATTAGGATAAACTTAATAGAGATTACGGTTTTACGTTGAGACCGACGAAAGGTTTTGACAACTTTATCTTCGGCTCGTGGATCGAGTTCCTGCTGAATTCTTTTGACCGTCCCTACAATTGACCTAGGTAATACACCGGTTTTATCCGTTACTTTCTTGGAGTTAGCTCCTTGATTATTGACCGATGAATTGTTGTCTGATTCCCAATAAGGGGCTTCTCGAAGATTGGAATTTTGGTTGATAACCTGTCTTGGACTGGAGTTAGTAATCTGATTATCTGGCTTTTGGTCTATGGGAATCAATGCTGCGGTGGATTTTTCCGGTTTTGGGGCCGCATACTTGTTGATAATTTCATCAATAAAATTTAATTTTTCAATAAGTATTGACTGCTGATCGCTGAGGTCGATTGACTCAGATAACCGAGAATTTTCCCTAGCTTGTTGTTGACTAGTTTCGAGAGGATTAGATCCAGTTAATTCAGAATTTATTATAACAGAACGACTGGTTTTAAATTCTGCTAGTCTAACGTTGATAGTCTTGATATATTTATTAATTTCTGCCTCAAAATAGGCAATAACGCTGTTACTATATTGACTGGTATCGGCGGAGATTTTTTTACCTCCAAAATATTCATCTTCAATCGCTTTAATTTTTAGTGCCGCTTTGTATGCCTGATCCAAGGCTCTCTCTGGTGTATTGAAGAACCATTGTCTAGCTGTGCGTAAGATAGTTTGAAGATTCATTCAATTCTCTAGGATCATACTCTCAACATCTAAGGGGTGCATTCTTACACCTAATTATTCCTAGAACTCTTACATCCTAGTTGTGCTATAATAGCAAATTACCTAAAGAAAAATTTTGTGGCTCAAAATTCACTGTGGATCATTGGCTCAACTCGCACTGGCAAAACAACTCGCCTTGTGAGTCAGTTTTACCAATGGGTTGAAGGAGGACTGGATTGGTCAAACCCAAATTCGAGTTCAAGATATCAAAGAACTCCCTCAAAAGCCCCAGGAATTTTAGTGTTTGCGGCTAATGACGATAATCGGCGTGAGCTGGCGGATCGGCTCACAGAGGTGATCCGGGGACGGTATCCAGTACTTTCCAAGACACCTTTAGGTTTTTTCCAAGATGAGGTAATGCTATTTTGGCCCTTGTTAATTGGGCGATTGGATATCAAGGCACAGTTTCCGTTGCGATTGCGTCCTGAGACTGAGCAGGACTTAGCCACCCAGCACTGGCGTACTGACCTGGATAATGATCTACTACAACTGCCAGGGGGGAATGATTACACTAGAGTTCGTCGGCTCCTGGACTTGTTACAATTAGCAGCAGTGAGTGGGATACCTGTTGAAGACATTCCCCACATGTTAACGGTCGGGATTCCAGAGGAGGAAGGAAACCCGGAACTTTGGTCAACGGTGGGAAAGCTGTTGCTAGAGTGGCGAAGCTGGTGTCTAGAGAGGGGATTATTAACCTACGGGATTATTGCTGAACTGTATTGGCGGTATTTGTTGCCAGACCCCACTTATCAGCAGTATTTGCAGCAGCGGTATCAGGCAGTGCTGGCGGATGATGTGGATGACTATCCTGCGATCGCTCGGGATTTATTTGAGACTCTACTCAATCAAGGGGCTGTGGGAGCTTTTAGCTTTAATCCTAATGGACAGGTACGCTTGGGCCTTAATGCTGACCCCAATTATCTAGCGGATTTGGCATCCCGTTGCTTGGTGGAAATCTTACCGGATTTATCGATCGATGCAATGCCGGTTGAATTGGCAAACACAGTAGTGGAATTAATTACTAATTCCATGTTTATTGATGATATACCTGAGTCTATCCAATCGATTCAAACCACCTCCCGCGCTCAACTGTTGCAGCAAACGGCTGGGGTGATTAGTCAAGCGGTCAAGTCTGGGCAAGTGCAGCCTGGTGAAATAGCAATCATTGCTCCAGGTCTAGATGCGATCGCACGCTACACCTTAACGGAAATCCTGACTAACCAAGGCATTGCTGTCGAACCCCTCAATGACCAGCGCCCATTAATTAGCTCACCGATGGTTCAGGGATTACTAACCCTACTAGCGCTAGTGTATCCTGGCTTGGGACGGTTAGTGAATCGAGATGCGATCGCACAAATGCTGGTAGTACTCAGTAGCCAACCACAAGTGCAGGAGTTGAAGGGTGAAAGGTTGAAGGTTGAAAGGTTGAATGTTGAAAGGTTGAAGGTTGAGAGTTCAAATCTGCAACCGGCAACCCTAATTGACCCTGTCCGTGCTGGTTTATTAGCGGATCACTGTTATGCTCCTGATCCTGAGCAACCTCGCCTATTACCAGTGGAGTCGTTTCCTCGTTGGGATAGGTTAGGGCATCAGGCAACAACTGCCTACTCAGAGATTTTCCAATGGTTAGAACTACAGCGGGAGCAACAACAACAGGGTTTGATTCCTTCGTGCCTGGTAGTTTTCGACCGCGCCATTCAGAAATTTTTGTGGCATGGTTCTAATCTCGCCTATGAACAGCTAGCAGCACTGCGGGAACTGATGGAAACCGCTCAACACTACTGGGAAGTGAATGGACGCCTGGGGAAAGAGTTGAAGGTGGATGATTCCAGCCAAACCAAGCAACAACCGTCTAACCGTCAGCGTTCCACCCAAATTATCGCCCAATTCATTCTGATGCTACGTCGTGGCACCGTTACTGCTAATCCCTATCCCGTCCGCCGCCTACCCACAGCTACCAATGCCGTCACCCTCGCTACTATTTTCCAATACCGTGCCGCTCGCCGCTGCCACCGTTGGCACTTTTGGTTAGATGCCGGTTCTTCCCTCTGGCTCAGTGGTGGTGCAGCTACCCTTTTCGGAGCTCATCTATTTCTAAAGGAATGGTCTGGACGTCCTTGGACAGAGGAAGATAAAGTCCAAGCTGATCAACAGCGATTAGAGCGAATTTTGCGAGATTTATTCGGTAGAGTTACAGAGCGGGTTTACTTGTGTCATAGCGAATTAGCGGTTAGTGGCACAGAGCAGAATGGTCCGTTATTATCTTTGATAAATACTGCGTAAATACTGTTTCTTGACAATTCTACTGGAAGTTCCTGGGATATTTCTGTTAGAAGTATTGGCATGTTTGAGTTGAAGTTTGCCCAGGGTGAAGCAGCAAGCTAGATCCTTTTCGTATTAAAAACCAGAGACCAAGCCCAAGACAAGTATCCACAACATCACGCTCAGTGGTGCGCCAAAGAGAATCCCCACGATTGCCCAGCCTCTTTGGTGAGCTTTGAAGTGTTCAATACTCCGCCAGCGACGACTTTTCCAAGCCCATTCATTGCCCTTGGCACCGAGCGCGATCGCCATTAACCAACCCAATTGAGGCACCCATGCTATCAGTCCAATCCAAACATTATTTGTCATAGGCCAAAACCAAGGTATCAAAAAAGCTCCCCAGTTCCAGCCTTTTATTTCATCTGGTACGGGTACTCGATCATCCAATACACCCCCTTGACCTGAATGATTCACAAAGGTGGCTCGGGTGGGTCTGCTCAGTTTGTTGCTTTTGGGAGTATTAAGTGTCATGCCCAACTCTAGGGCTAGAATTGCTTCAGATGCACTTTTGAAACGTTGTTCTGGAGCTGGTTCTGTCAGCTTCTGAATCCAGCTGATCAGGTTAGCACTGAGGTTGACTTGGTCTTTAAAGCAAATGCGCAAATTCCGCTGGGGCAAGTCAGCGGGTGCTGTCCCGGTGAGCAAATGAATCAACGTCGCCCCTAAGCCATACAAATCCGATGCTGGTACTGCCCTACCACCAAACTGTTCCATGGGGGCGTAACCATAGGTTCCCACTACTGTAAATGTAGCGCCCTCTTGGGAGGCCCGATCCTGCACTGACCCGAAATCGATGACATAAATCTGCCCATCATCCCCTAAAATTAGATTGCTAGGCTTAATATCTCGGTGTAGTACGGCTGGATTCAGCTGATGGAGAAATTCAAGAATTTTCAGCACATCCACAGCTATTTGGCGCACTTCCCCTTCTGTAAATCGTTTACCTTGATTTAGTTTTTCCTTGAGGGAGGAGCCAGGAATATAGTTGTGTACCAAGCCAAACCAGAGTACTCGGTCATCAATGTTAAAATAATCAATATACTTGGGAATCCGGGGATGATTGAGCTGTTTAAGCACCTGTGCTTCTCGCTCAAAGAGTTTTAAATCGTCCCAATTAACGTCACCACCAAATGCCAGCAGTTTAACAACTACCAATTCTGGAGGTGACACTCTTATGTCTTCAGCTAGCCAAGTTTGTCGTCCAGCATTATGTCCCAGTTGTTGCTTCAGTTGATAGCGCTCATGTAATATCTGTTCGGCTTCCAGCATCTCGGCTTAATGTCCTCAGTGGCTCATCCATCCCATCAGCGTGCTCGGTTAATCTCAAGCTACATGGGTGGATACAGGGCAAAGGGCAAAGGCTAAAGGGGGAAGGGGTGGGTTAGATGATGATTTTTCTTACCAATCAATTTGTCTTACGAATCAAATCGATTTATCATTGACATTTGACCCCTCTAGCTCTAATATAGCCAGATTTTCTGGGGATGACAGCCATGATGACAAGTTTATTCACTTGAAATTCTTTGTTCATCATCACCTTCATCTGTCAGACTCTACACACTAGGTGTTAAATCAACCCAATCCCTCAACCACTGGATGGAAGTAAAACGCTAGTCCTAATACCACATAAGCTGCCAATAGCAAAACCCCTTCGAGCCAGTTTGACTTACCATCAGAACTAATCGAATTAGTAATCAACACAGCTACGGCTACTGCTACCAATTCAAAGGGATTAAAATCCAAATCCATGGGCTGACCCATCAACCACCCAGCCAGCACTAACACTGGGGCAACAAATAGGGCAATTTGCAGACTAGACCCTACGGCTACGGAAACTGAGAGATCCATCTTATTCTTCATTGCGACAGTTACCGCAGTGGCGTGTTCTGCTGCATTACCAATTACGGGCAGTAAAATTACTCCGGTAAACAGTGCTGTTAGTCCTAACTGTGATGTGGCCGATTCCAAGCTATCCACCAAAAGTTCTGACTCTAGTGCCACCAGCAGGGTAACCACTACCAAGACTCCCACCCACAACCAGATATTAGGCAGATGTTTAGATTCGGAACTGGCAATTTCAGTCTCCCCTGTTTCTTCTGACTCCATTTCTGCCATTCCCACATCAAACAGATAGATGTGGGTTTTCATGGAAAATAATAGAGTTAGCCCATAAACCAGAATTAAAACCAGGGCAACTGCCACCGAAAGCTGTTGTAATGTAGATTGAGGAATACCAATGGATGTGGTATCCATTGCTGTCGGTAGCAACATGGCAATCACCGCTAGGTTCATTGAAGAGGCATTCACCCGGGCCACAATGGGCTGAAACTCCTGTTCTTTGTAACGCAATCCACCCAGCAGCATCGCAAATCCCATCACTAGGAGTAGGTTACTGATGATGGAGCCAGTGATGGTGGCTTTAACCACCTCTACTAACCCAGCATTCAGGGCAATTAGGGCAATGATTAATTCTGTAGCGTTGCCAAAGGTGGCATTTAATAACCCTCCTAGGTTTGGACCGACCACCACAGCGATTTCTTCTGTGGCTGTTCCCATCCATGCTGCTAAAGGAATAATTGCTAAGCAAGAGGTAATGAAGATAACTGCCGAGTTCCACTCTAGAAATTCAGCGGCTACTGAAATGGGAATAAACACTAGCAAAATTGACAAAATTTGGTTTTTGGTGAGCATTTAGGTTTCTTTACCTCAAGAGATTTACTATTCTAGTTAGTCTCAGGGACTAGGGCAGTATCGAAAGGGACTTGGTCAATCCCTCTTCCCATCCCCCCGTCTCCCTAAGCTGTCACACACTTAATTTTTGGGTTGAGACTGATGGGGAGATGG
>NZ_JAAHFV010000096.1:0-18541 GCF_010672755.1 Moorena sp. SIO1F2 | reverse complement strand
CCCTACTCCCTACTCCCTACTCCCTACTCCCTACTCCCTACTCCCTACTCCCTACTCCCTACTCCCTTTGCTATTAGCTGAATGAGCATCCTAGAGTTATATTCTACTCTCAAGCATTATGAAGCTGCCCTGACCGCTGTTGAAAAAACTGACAATAAACCATCTGCTGAAGCCATTCTTCGTGTCCTGATTGCTCGCAATATTGTTCACGAAAAATTTGCTGATATTGCCCACATTTCTAAAGATAAACTGATTAAACTGATTGAATTAGATAGCAGATTAAAAAAGCAGGCTGGTTTGATTACTCAGACTGTGCAATTAGCGGATTTGCGGATTAGTTTTCATCCCCCAAAAGACTACTGGTGGTGGTTTCTGGAAGCGCCTACTCATCCACGAGACCATTTGGACTGGTTTTGGAATGCAGGGACAGTTGCCTTGTTAACCGCATCGGTGAGTCTAGTGGTAGATATTTCCTCCCGTTTTTTGAGTACTAGTCCGGGTTTTCTAGGTTCTTTTGCGGTGATTTCCCAGAGTGCATTGACCTTGTTGACAGCTGGGGGAATTTTAACCAAAGCTGGTCGTACAGGAATTGAAGATATTCAATTACGATTAGGGATTAAAAAATATCTTTGGCAAGAAGTTAAATTGGGACTATCGGGAGTACTTTTAATTTCCTTAATTGGCTTTCGAGCATCGTTGCCCTTGATTTCGGACTACGTTAATGAAAAGGGTGTAAAGAATTATGATGACGGGGACTGGTCAAGTGCTCAGTCTAATTATGAACGAGCATTGAGTCTTAATCCAGATAATGCAGACGCTCACTATAATTTGGGTCGTATTTATGAAGATTTACAGGATTTTAAGAAGGCGCGAACTCAGTATAGGTTAGCGGCACAGGGGGGCTTAGATGCTGCTTATAATGAATTGGGACGGTTGTATATTCAAGACAAAAAATATTCCCAAGCGGTATCGTTACTTTTGACAGGATTAGAGAATATGCAAGAAGAGGATATTCAAAATAAACTACTTAAAACAGAGGATATTAAAATTCAAAATGACACTCAATATGCATTATTGAAAAACTTGGGCTGGGCAAGGTTGAAGCAAGGACGCTATGCCGATGCCGAAACCTATCTCAGAGATGCTATTGAACTCGATAAAATACTTGAGGAAGAGTTTAAGCAAACTCCGGCGGCGGCTCACTGTTTATTAGCTCAAGTCATTGAAAACAAACCAGAAAAAGATCCAGACAATGCCTTGGCAGAATGGAAAATTTGTTTACGCTATACTGATATCCGTAACCCTGATGAAGATATCTGGGTTGGGATGGCTCGTGAACGCATAGATGCTCAGGACAAGACTAGTGAATCGACTAAGTAAGCTGATTTGCTCTGCCCCGATCTTGACCATAGTTATGATTATGTTGGGAAGTATGGTGAGTAAGCCAGTACTGGCAGGGCATTGGATTTTTAAAACCACAGGTAGAGTTGAGCTAGAACGGGAGGGATGGTCACGTTTCCATCCAGTGCCTAACTATACCACTATAAATCCAGGGGATCTGGTCAGACCAGCATCGGGGGTTAGGGTTAAGGTATTTTGTGATCATGGTAAAATTCGCTCTGTAACTGCTGGGGTAACAACAGGCATCAATGCCATATGTCCACCACCGCGAAGAAAAAGCTCTGGGAGAATTGTCACACCACGTCCAGTAGACCGCTATATTCCCTACATTATCAGCCCACGGGCAACTCGTTTACTGACTTACACCCCAACTCTACGCTGGAATGATGCCACCGATGCTAACAGTTTCACGGTTACGGTCAGGGGGCGAGGATTGGATTGGACTCAGGAATTTAGTCGAGACAAGGTTTGTCAAAAGGGTATTTGTCAGGTTGTTTATCCAGGGAATAAGCCCCTAAAACCTGGAGTTAGTTATAAGTTGGTCGTTAAGGCTGATACCAATCGTTCCTCTACAGAGGATAAGACTGGAGGACTGGGATTTAAGCTGATTGATTCGGATCAAGCTAAAAAAATTCAGGTGATTGATGGACTGATTAAGGGACAGAATCTACCAAAGGAGTTCAAGCCCTTAGCTCTAGCTGACCTCTATGGTGACTACGGTTTAACGGCTGAGGCCATTGAAATCCTGGAAGGACTAGAAAAGAATCAAAAAATAGTACCGATTTATCGTTTATTGGGTGATTTGTATCGACGGATAGGACTAGTTTTGGAAGCAGAGATTCCTTATTCAAAGGCAGTCGAACTGGCAGAAAATCAGCATTGGGAAGAACTGGCAGCAGCCAAAGCTGGATTAGGGGAAGTTAAGCATGCTCGTGGGAATCGGCAAGAAGGAGTGAGTTTGTTAGAACAAGCGAAGGCAATCTATGAACAGTTTGGCGATCGCAAACGGGTAGGGGAAATAGAAAAGCGACTGGCAGAGTTATAGCGCTACGGGCAAGGCAAGAGGCAAGAGGCAAGAGGCAAAAGGCAAGAGGCAAAAGGCAAGAAGTGTGTTTATAACCCAGATACAAACGCTATATTACAATTCCTGTCTCATAATTCCTCTTCTAGGTAGTGATAAATATATAGTGGTTTGGCTACGGTCTGGTCAAGGTAACGGGAGCTAAAATCACTAGTTGTTTACCAGTCAAAGCCAGTGCCACTTAAGTCTGTAATTTTTGCCATAGCAACTCTGGTAGGAGTGGGGAGTTTGCCAGGGTTGGGAGCTGAGACTAACCCCAGGTTTTGGGCAATTCCCACGCAATCTCTGACTGCTCCAGAGACTATACCCTTAATGCCGTCCTCTGGTCAAAGGATTGCCTTAGAGAGTACCACAGTTCGCGATCGCCTTAATAGCAACAGCGAGACTCTGAAAGACAACAGGTACTACAATCCCCATACCTTTGAGGGGAAAGCAGGGGAGCAGATTACCATAGAACTAACCAGCGATGAGTTTGACCCTTACCTGATTCTAATTGACCTAGAAGCTAACCTAATTGCTCAGGATAACGACAGTGGTGAGGGAAAAAATGCCCGGATTACGGTTACTCTACCGACTACGGGGACTTATGTCATTGTGGCTAACTCCTACAATAAGCAAGAAACTGGTAACTATACCCTGAGTTGGAGAGCAGCCACAGCCTCAGAGTTACTTCAGGCTAAAGCTGACCAAGTGTTTCAGCAAGGAATCGAACAATATGATACTAGTCAATATCAAGCTGCGCTCAAGTCCTGGCAAGAAGCCCTAAGCATTTATCGGGAACTGGAAGACCGTCAGGGGGAAGCCAACTCCCTCTACAATCTCGGGAATGCTTACCATAGCCTAGGGCAATACCGCAAAGCCGCTGCGCTCAAGTCCTGGCAAGAAGCCCTAAGCATTTATCGGGAACTGGAAGACCGTCAGGGGGAAGCCAACTCCCTCAACAATCTCGGCCTTGCTTACCATAGCCTAGGGCAATACCGCAAAGCCATTGAGTTTTATCAGCAGTCCTTAGCCCTGGCGCGGGAAATGGAAGACCGTCAGGGGGAAGCCAGGTCCCTCAACAATCTCGGGAATGCTTACGGTAGTCTAGGGCAATACCGCAAAGCGATTGAGTTTCATCAGCAGTCTTTATCCCGATTTCGGGAACTGGAAGACCGGCAGAGGGAAGCCACCTCCCTGGGCAATCTCGGGGTTGCTTACGGTAGTCTAGGGCAATACCGCAAAGCGATTGAGTTTCATCAGCAGTCTTTATCCCTGGCGCGGGAACTGGAAGACCGGCAGGGGGAAGCCAACTCCCTCAACAATCTCGGCCTTGCTTACCATCGCCTAGGGCAATACCGCAAAGCCATTGAGTTTTATCAGCAGTCTTTATCCATTAAGCGGGAACTGGAAGACCGTCAGGGGGAAGCCAACTCCCTCAACAATCTCGGGTTTGCTTACGATCGCCTAGGGCAATACCGCAAAGCGATTGAGTTTTATCAGCAGTCTTTATCCCGATTTCGGGAACTGGAAGACCGTCAGGGGGAAGCCAAGTCCCTCACAAATCTCGGCCTTGCTTACTATAGCCTAGGGCAATACCGCAAAGCCATTGAGTTTCATCAGCAGTCTTTATCCCTGGCAAGGGAACTGGAAGACCGTCAGGGGGAAGCGGGCTCCCTCAACAATCTCGGCCTTGCTTACGATCGCCTAGGGCAATACCGCCAAGCGATTGACTTGTATCAGCAGTCTTTATCCCGATTTCGGGAACTGGAAAACCCTCAGGGGGAAGCGGCCTCCCTGAACAATCTCGGCCTTGCTTACGATAACCTAGAGCAATACCAAAAAGCGATTGAGTTTTACAAGCAAGCCATCAAGGTTACAGAATCTATCCAAGGTGACATCAAAGTAGAAGAGTTGATCACCTCTTATGCCAGTCAACAGGTCAATAGCTACGAACGTATAATCAACCTACTGTGGAACCAAGGGGACTTTGAAACTGCCTTCAACTATGTGGAACGGGCAAGAGCCAAAGCCTTCCTCGACCAACTGGCTAATGAGAAGATAGACTTTCGTGCTGGGGCTGACTCCAAACTCCTGGAACAGGAACAAGACCTGAAAGATCAAATCAATGCCCTCAGCAAGCAATTAATTACCCTCCGCAACGGTCCCAAAAACCAGTGGGATAACGAAAGGATTGCCAAAACCGAAAACAACCGAACTGATCTGCGAAACAACTACCAGGACTTACTGGTTCAACTAAAAATCCAAAGCCCTCAAACTGCTAGCTTAAAAACTGTAGAGGTTGCCTCCCTGCCTGACATCCAAGGCTTGCTGGATCCGGATACCACCCTAGTCGAGTACTTTGTCACGGATGAACGCACCCTAGCCTTTATTATCACCCGCAACAGCTTCCACACTGTGCCCCTCAATGTCACTCGCCAACAACTGACCGAAGAACTGACACTTTTCCAAGACTTTGCTGACTTAGATGAACACCATCCCCTAGAACTGAAAAACCTCCACGACTGGCTAATTGTACCCCTTCAGCCCCATCTCAACACCACCACCATCACCATTGTTCCCCACAGTATTCTGCACTATCTGCCCTTTGCTGCCCTCACTGACGGCAAGCAGTACCTCAGTGACAACTACGCCCTATTGTCTCTCCCCAGTGCTAGCATCCTGCGCTACTTACCCGACAAGGGCAAATCAACCACAGGCAGTCTTCTCGCCCTCGGAGATCCCACCATTCCGGGACTTTCCCCCTTAAATCATGCTCAAAACGAAGTAGAAACCATTGCCCAGCTCTTCAAGACCAAAGCCCTGGTGGGGAAAGCGGCTACCGAAAGTGCTCTCCGGTCTAGGGCTACACAATCGGGAATTATACACGTAGCAGCTCATGGGGAGTACAACCTTCGTAACCCCCTATTCAGCGCTATCCGTCTACTAGAAGATACCGAGCATGACGGTTCCTTAGAAGTTCATGAAGTCTACGGGTTAGATTTAACCAGTACCACCAATTTAGTTGTGCTCAGCGCCTGCCAGACCAAAATCGGTGAATTGAGCCGGGGTGATGAAGTAGTAGGACTAACCCGTGCTTTCTTGTATGCCGGAACCCCCACCATCATCGCAAGTCTCTGGAATGTGGATGATGCTGCGACAGGACTGTTAATGAAGCAATTTTACAGCCATTGGCAAGGGGGAATGAACAAAGCCGAGGCATTACAGCAAGCCCAGAAAGATTTACGGGAAACATATCCCCATCCTTATTTTTGGGCAGCATTTTCTTTGACAGGGGATGCAGGGAATAGGGAGTAGGGAGTAGGGAGTAGGGAGTAGGGAGTAGGGATAAACAGAATTTTTTCCTGTTCCCTATTCCCTATTTTTTCCTATTCCCTATTCCCTAGTTATCCAACCAAACCGCTAAATCTGTTACTGTCTCAAAATTCAACAACGCTTCACTCAATTCCTCCAATCGAGTAATCGATAATCCTTCAATCTGCTGTTGGAGCCCAGGGTCAATTAAACCTAACCTTAGGGTTAGCTGACGCATCACAATTAATAGGACTCCCTCCTGCTTTCCTTGCTGGAGTCCCTGCTGGAGTCCCTGCTGGAGTCCCTGCTGGAGTCCCTGCTGGCGTCCCTTTTGGATAATATCTTGATAGGTAACTGATTCTTCCATAACTTCCTCCCTCAACAATCGATGGACTAAATCTTTATCAAACCGTAAACCAGCCAGCACATCCACACAGGCCGCTAGATTTCCCCGTAATGGTTTTTCTTCAATTCTATCCACTTCAGCAACGACTTGCTCTAACAATCGATTAGGGCTATCACTCCTAGCTAAAGTGGCCAAGGGTAACAAAGCTCGATTGGCCAATAGTGGTAATGGGTCTTGCTCCCAAAGGCGAATTACCCGATAACGATGCCAGGTGTTAATATCCCTAAACTCGTTATTGAATACCATCTGTGAGGTCGTAGACTTTAGAAAAATTACCACCTGCTCAATCGGACATCGGTATTTACGTTGTAGTCTGACCCAATAGTCCAACATCCGAAATGGTAATGGTGGCTCGGATTGGGGCAGGGTTTGAAATTCTAGGTGCAGAATTTGGTTAGTACTTTGCAGTAAAGTCAGAGCATCAGCTTGAATTGGTTCAGCACTCAATTCCGTTTTAAGTACCTGAATATTATCAGGTTCCTCACCCAATAGCCACTGAAAAAACTCCGATGGGTATTCTTGTGCTAGGTATTTACAAATATTGTCGTAGGCCAAGGCAAATTGTTCAAAATTAACACTATCTCAGATACTGTAGTGAATCTGAGCTAAAAAATTGATCGCACCTGGATCTTGTTTATGGAGTCAAGTTATGATACCGGAGCAATTTTGATTTAGATAAGATACAGAAGGAATAATAGTAAATCCGGTTAATTACTTCTAAGGGTAAAATTTCAAAAATGCTGAAATCCCTTATTTAAACTCAGCAATTGATCAGCATAAGTGCCAGTTTTATCTTTCAACCAAACCTGATTACCACTAGTAATCTTGCCAATTACTGCTGCTCCCTCCCCCAGTTGTGCCACCAATTCTTCAGCCGCTTCAGTAGGCAGACATAGCACTAATTCAAAATCTTCACCACCATACAACCCCCAATCCAAAGCTTGCTCTCGGGACACCAATTTACTCAAGCTTGGAGGTAAAGTAATTCGGTTGGGATCAATCTCCGCACCAACACCACTGGCACGACAAATTTGTACAATAGCATCTGCTAAACCATCGCTACTATCCATACCCGCAATGGATAGTAGGAGGGTTGAAGGTTGAAGAGTTGAAGGTTGAAGGGTTGAAGGTTGAAGGGTTGAAGGTTGAAGGGTTGAAGGTTGAAGGGTTGAAGGTTGAAGGGTTGAAGGTTGAAGGGTTGAAGGTTGAAGGGTTGAAGGTTGAAGGGTTGAAGGTTGAAAGTTATCAGGTTGTTCGCGTAGCGTGGCCGAAAGGCCAAAGTTATCTGGTTGTTCGCGTAGCGTGGCCGAAAGGCCAAAGTTATCAGGTTGTTCGCGTAGCGTGGCCGAAAGGCCAAGGTTATCAGGTTGTAAGTTATCAGGTTGTAAGTTATCAGGTTGTAAGTTATCAGGTTGTAAGTTGGAACTTTCAACCTTCAACCTGTTAACCTGTAACCTTAGTAAAGGTATCACATCAAGTCTGGGTTGGGGACGCTGGTGAGCTTTAATCAGAGATAGTCGTTCCTGTGGACTTAAGTGTTTGCCGAAATCTGGGTTGAGGAGTAATTCTAGTCCAGCCCGGGAAGCACCATGAACACCTGTCACCACAATGGCATGTCCCACCTTCGCCCCTGTGCGGCGGATGGCTTGGTCGGGGTAGACTTGACCAAAGGCAGTGATAGCAATAGTAATAACCGGGGAGCGACAGATATCTCCTCCCACTATTGGTGTATTGTACTGGTTCAAACACTGAGTCATGCCTTGGTAAAGTCTCTCAACCCAGCTAACCGCTACATCCCCTGTCAGGCTTAAGCCTACGGTAATGCCTAGGGGAGATGCTCCCATAGCAGCTAAATCAGACAAATTAGCAGCAGCAGCACGCCAACCAGCATCTTCTGGACTAGTAGTGCATTGGCTTACCCCACCGTAGCGATCGCTAAAATGCACCCCATTCACCAAAACATCTGTAGTAATCACCAAGGATTGACCAGACTCTGGAGGCGGAATTACCGCTCCATCATCTCCTACAACCCCTGGTGGACAGAAAGGCTGTAACCGTTCTAGAAGACCTTGTTCTCCAATATCTTTTAGTAATTCAAGGGTCACGAGAAAACGAGCAATTATTGATACTTCCCACTGGAATCAACTTAGTTATCAGTAATTAGTCCAGCTCATCCCTGGCTTCGCCGCAGCCGCTTAGGAGCTGACCACTTATAGCACTAAGCATTAAGGTGTTTGACATTTATAAAAGCAGCAAAAGCTATTATAGTCAGCTATTGCTAGCATGCCTCTTGCCTCTTGCCTTGGGCGTAGCGCTATAACCTATAGGATAGCTATGCCTGGGGCTCAACCAAATTCTCAATCCCATCAATAACTCTCATCGACTCAATTACATCCCCTCGTTTGAGCTGTCTGAGTAACTCTTTGTTTTCTACCACATAGCCAAAGACAGAATAGCGCCCATCCATGAAGTTGATACCAGCTGGGGTAAGTTCTGGTTGAAACAAGAAGAAGAAAAACTGAGAAGAGCCACCATTGGGGTCTTCTGCAGGACGTGCCATAGCTAGGGTACCATAAGCAGAGAAGGGCAGCACAGGTTGCTCACGATAACGACCAATTTCTTCCAGGGTAAACTCATAAACCGGTTCCGAGTCTCCTTTCAGCATGATTTCGATCGGAATCCCTCGATATTCACCAGTTTCCGGGTCAATAAAGCCTGTCGCTTTTCCTGGAGGGTCCCCTGCTTGCAGGATATAGTTATCTTCAGCACGGTTGAAGGTTAGACCATCATAGAAACCCCGCTGTACCAAATCCACAAAGTTCCCGGCTGTGACTGGAGCATTGTAACCATCTACCACCATTTTCAAGGAACCTTCCTTTGTGGTCATTTCCACGGTAGCGCGACCCTTAAGTTGAGGTAAGTTACTATACTCTGGGGGTACCTCAAAGGGAAACTCCTCTACCATCAATTGTTCCAGTTGCCCAACTTGATCCAAGAGTATCCCGCGCTCAATCAAGACGTTTTCCTTGTCTTTAGCCTCCACAGCTTCTCGAATCTTAGCAATTTCGGCTTGGATCTTGGCAATTAGGGCTTCGCCTTGGGGTTTTCTGGCATCTGGAATGTCCGCTAGTAATTTCTGATCACTACTAGTTAAAACCACAGCAGCTTTAGTAATATCGCTGGTGATGGGACTCCAGCGTTTGCCCCGCATTTGTTGAGAAATATCCTCCAAACTGGCTTGTATTTTCCGCACTGGCTGATTATCTATCGGTAAGCCGTAGCGCAACAGAGCTCTACCATCAGTAATGGCATTACCCCCTGGTAATCGACTTTCACGAGCAGGTTCTTGATTACCAAAGTTAAACTTAAAGTTCCACCAAGCTCCACTCAGACCTAAGGAAAGGGACATTAACAGCAGCCCCAAGAGGGTAGTCTTGGTCAAGGGTTTCCACCAATCTGGCAAAGAAATCTTTAAAAGTTTCATAAACAATAATTACCCCAAGCATTACACCAGTGGGGTCAAGGCTGATCCACAACGTATCAAAACTTCATCTCATATCTTCCCATGTCAAGGTAGTTTATGATACTGTTGAGCCATTAGCTTCGGTCTTTCAGCTGGGGTCCGTGCCCATCACACCAATAACCCACTGAGCTAGCCAAGTTATCGCCCTCTCCCCCTATGCCTATCCCCTCACAAGGGTAGGTTTTTAAACATTGGGGCGAGTACTTACTTTTAATGCCTAGAAACTCCGAAAAATCTGTATCCAAATATACAATAATTTTCGAAATAATTCTCCCCATTTCCCGCTCTTCCCCTCCTGGGAGGGGTTAGGGGTGGGTTCCGACTCCCGATTCCCGACTCCCGACCCTGATTAAAAAACCTACCCCTGTAAGCTTCCTATCCCCCCATCGATTTAACTAGCGTTGAGGTGATTAGCCAAAAGTATCGTTTAGTTTAGGATGGGCAAGTCACTTAGCGCAACACTTTGGCACAAATCTTTACCTTAACCTCCAAAGTGCAACTTTCAACCTTCAACCTCTCAAGGGTAAAATAAGATGCCGATTGTTCTGCCCGAGTTAGCAGGTTAATGATTTCTAGTAACGACTTTCGCACTGGTGTCTCTATTGAGTTAGATGGATCCGTATGGCGGGTAGTGGAATTTCTCCACGTCAAGCCTGGAAAAGGTTCCGCCTTTGTTCGTACCAAACTAAAAAATGTCCAGACAGGGAATGTTGTAGAGAAAACCTTCCGGGCTGGGGAAACAGTACCCCAGGCAAACCTGGAAAAACGTGCCATGCAGCATACCTACAAAGATGGCGATGAATATGTCTTCATGGATATGGAAAGCTTCGAGGAAACTAGTCTAAGTGAATCCCAGATTGGCGATCGCTCCAAGTATCTCAATGAAGAAATGGAAGTGAACATCCTCTTCTGGAACGACCAGATTCTAGAAGTAGAACTGCCCAATTCTGTAGTGTTGGAAGTAGTCGATACCGATCCTGGTGTTAAAGGTGATACCGCTACTGGCGGTACCAAACCAGCCAAGGTTTCAACAGGAGCTCAGGTGATGGTTCCTCTATTCATTTCCATAGGAGAGCGCATTAAAATCGATACCCGTAATGATTCTTATCTTGGTCGCGAGTAAATTGTTTTGATGCCCTGATTTGATGCCCTGAATAGATCATGGCAATCAAGATAATGGACTCACCTGACTACTAAGGCAAAATAATGCCAAAAAATCTTAACCCTTAGCCTTTAGCCCCAAGACCCTAACCTCTTTTTAAAAATTGTGGCATTAGACATCAATCAACTTCGTGATCTGTTAGCTGCTATTGCTCAAACCGATATTACAGAACTGACCCTCAAGAGTGATGATTTTGAACTCACAGTGCGTAAAGGGGTCAGTATCACCCCTACTAGTGATTCCGGTGAAGCTAGCACTCCTTATCAAGCTGCTGGCTCCGTAGGGGTTCCCATCTCTGGCTCCACTATACCCACTGCTCCCACACCAGTACTAGAGGTAGCCTCAACACCAGCAGCAACAGTCCCATCAGTACCTCCACCAGGGGTAGATCAAAAGTGGGAGGAAATTAACTCACCCATGGTTGGGACATTTTACCGCGCTCCTGCTCCTGATGAAGACCCCTTTGTGGAGGTAGGGGAACGCATTAGTGCTGGTCAAACTGTTTGTATTATTGAAGCTATGAAGCTGATGAACGAAATTGAAGCAGAAGTGAGTGGACAAGTAATGGAAATTTTGGTAAAAAATGGAGAACCAATAGAATATGGTCAAGCACTAATGCGGATTAAACCTGACTAAGGATTACTCCTTAGATAGGTTTGACAGATGTCAAGCTAATAATAGCTGCTAGAAGCGAAAATAGGTTTGCTGGGCATGGGAATTAGAGGTCTGCCAACGTATATTTATGTGCCGCAGCGTCGGTTGAAAAATTTTCATCCAACGCTAGTGAGCAACTGCTCAAAGCAGTCTAACCTGGGAAACCTCTAGAGTGGGAAGTTTTGATTGACATCTTGGCGAGTCAGTGGTTGATCAAGCATTAAGCCTTCTCCACCTAAAACCTCTAGTTGTTTCCCATCTACCTCAATCCATACCTGAGTATTGGGGTCTAAACTGCTGGCTGTATAAACAACTTGCGCCAGACGACCGCTCATGGAGCTACTGCCGCCACCAACGGTAAATTCCTGGGACAAATCTACATGAACACCATCACTTTTGAGAGAAACACCCCGTAGTTTTGTACCTTGGGGAATAGTGGTCGTAAATGTGCCATTGGTCGGTCCAGCCAATAAACCCTCGAATGCGCTCTCTAATATCTGACCTTTGTTAAGGGTCTTATTATTTAAGGGAATTGAACTAGGAATTAAAACAATTTGGTTATCAACATCATTGAGCCAATAGACCTGAATTTTTTCCTTAGTTGAGGGTTTTTCAGTTGTGGGTTGTATACTCTGAGATGACTTAGGTGTAGATGATTGGGGTGTAGTTGTCACAGGCACTTCTGGGGAAGATTGCTGTGAACGCCATGCCCACCAGGTACCTCCACCTCCTGCTGCTAAGACTAGGATGGAAATACTGGCAATCACACCGAGAGGAATACCACGATCGTCTTGTTGGTCATGCATAATAACTGATTAATCAAAAGGTTGATTTACGGTAATTTGATTTACTATGATCAGATAGGACTAGTGGCACGAAACCAAATTGAATTTTTGAGACTTCATCCTTGATATTTCATCCTTCATCTTTGATATTTCATCCTTAACACGGTTTACTCCTTGATCCGGACAAATGCTGCTAATTCTAATTCACTAGGACTTAACTCAAATTGTAAGATTCGGGCTGTGATGCCTTCATCTTCAATATTACTGAGATTTAAGCGCTGGCTGAGACTACCAACAAATAACTTGATTAACTGAGGTGGGAGTGGGTTCCCATCAACCGACAACTTTGGTTCAATTAGCTGTATGCTTTTCCCGGTCAGGATGCCCACACCGGAGTTTAAGATAATCTCTAGGGGTTGATTATCTCCTTGCTGCAATGTCACTTGTAAATAAATACGGTTGTCATCTAGAAAGTCTACTTGTGAGTTCAGTAGTTTATAACGCCTACTGCCACGACTGATCACAGCATTGATCAAATCGTTTAATTGTTCTCTAACTTCCGGCGACTCTAGAGCTTGGTTAATATCTGACTCGGTTAAAACTAGACGCACTCCAGCTTGTAGCGGTTGCCTCAGAGAGTTCGCTAGTGAGTCTTTACCACCTTTACGGACGTTCTCTATATCAAGGTCAATCGGATCAGTTTCTAGTTCCAAGACACCAATCCGGATATCTGGCGTCAGCCATAAGCCCTTACCAGCAATTAAAACCTGGTCTACTTTGCCTGGCAAAATTTGGTAATTGGGAGTGTTGTTAACTCGGACTTGCAATTGCTCGACCTGGGAAAGCTGGGAGCGGATATTGCTTTCGATCACCTTGTCGAGGATGAAACCCACCCCAGAAACCACAGTGATTAAGCCTGATAGGAATATGGTCAAAAATTCCATGGAAAAAAAAAGGCACAACGTTAAGAGTGAGGTGAGGCAAGGAGGGCAGTTAAGGGAGATAGGGTAGGTGTAAGTAGTAGGACAAAATTAAAGTTAACTGTTAAGACTTGGGAACGATAAACTTGCCTATCAGGCAATAGAAGGGGATTCAATGCCTTCACAGGTCTTACACAATTCTTACACATGTCTTAACACAGTTAACTGAATCAGGACTTACGCACCAAGACCGTTAAAACCCGGTTTCTGGTTGTCTTGATGCAGTCGCTCATGGGGGGGACCCCCAAGACCGCGCTGCATCGCTATACATCAAACGCTGAAATCGGTGTAATTACCGTTAATAACCAGGTTGGTGGCGTAAGTGCTGTTTATTTCTATCCAGGTACTTACCAGAAAATTCCCTCTTAATCTTATCCCAAAACCCAGTTGAACAACCCTGTGCTAAGAGCTCCACCACAATTCCAATTTCCATGGAAACACTATAAAGTCAGGCATAAATTGTGATAGCAAACAACCCCACACCAAGCTTTTAAGATGGTGTGGAGCTTTGAGAAGATTTTGTTAACTCTGGTCAACGGTCAACGGTCAACGGTCAACGGTCAACCTTTAACCTTCCACAGAGTTTTTATATGAATCCTGCGGCAGCACTAAGGCTTTGAGGCACCTTACCGTTAGTGTGGTGAGTTTTTCCATTGCCATTACGGGGCTGGATTACTCCATATCCCCCATGATTGCGTTCATAGATTACATTAATCTCCCCGCTTTTAATGTTCCGGAACATATAAAAATCGTGGTCTACTAGCTCTAGTTGTTCCAAAGCTTCCTCTACAGTCATTGGCGGCATGGCAAAATACTTCATACGCACCACTTCTTCGGGTAGCTCAGGAGTGCGATCGCTAATCAGATCAACTGGCACCGATTCTTCTTCTAGTATTACCTCTGTCTTGGCCTGATTACGGGTTTTCTGGGATTGCTGCTTCTCCTTATATTTGCGCAGTTGACGATGAATCTTATCAGCCACCAGATCAATGCTGGCATACAAGTTTTCAGTCCCCTCTTGGGCACGAATCACTGTCTTATTGGCATAAATGGTTACTTCAGCTGTCTGTTTCGGGTTTATCCGAGGATTACGAGCCACCGATAGATTTATATCCACCTGATTGGTAATGTTTTGAAAATGATTGACCGCCTTTTCTATTTTTTGATGTACATAGTCACGAATTGCATCGGTGATATCGATGTTTTTACCTTGGATAACAAGCTTCATACTGACTACTCCATCTCGTAACGTTTGCGCTTGACAATAGCAGTGGAGGTTGGGGAGATCTGCTATTGGTTCATACTCTTACCCTATCACTTTGTATTCTAGAGAACATCAACTCTTGATTTCTCTTTAAATTCCTTTGCATTCGTTGACATTGATAAAATAGGGCATAGAGTATGAGATAATTGAGGATCGTGCGTAAATGTTTAATTAGTCATCAAGGCTTAGTCCCTTACACAGTGGCTTGGGAGCAACAGCGATCGCTAGTTAGTCAACGGCTCCAAGATTCCAGTTTGGATGATATTCTCCTGTTGCTGGAGCATCCACCGGTTTACACCCTAGGAAAAGGGTCGAGTATTGACTTTCTCAAATTCGATCCCAATCAGGTTAACTCGGAGGTGCATCGGATAGAGCGTGGTGGTGAAGTGACCTACCACTGTCCTGGACAGCTGGTAGGCTACCCGATTCTCAATCTCCGGTATTATCGCCAAGATTTACACTGGTACCTCAGACAGCTGGAGGAAGTTTTGATTCAGGTATTGGCTGTCTATGGACTCAAGGGTGAGCGGGTGACTGGGATGACTGGTGTCTGGCTAGAAGGATGTAAAGTTGCTGCCATTGGCATTAAGGTGAAGCGCTGGATTACCATGCATGGCTTTGCTTTGAATGTCTGTCCTGACCTTGCAGGTTTTAATCATATCGTTCCCTGCGGCATTGCGGATAAACCCGTGGGTAGTCTAGCTCAGTTTATTCCGGATCTTAATGTGGAACAGGTACGCTTAGATCTGTGTGGTAAATTTGCTGAGGTTCTTGGCGTGCAACTGATTAACCAAGGGGAAAGGGGATGAACGCTGATACCAAATCAATAAAGTACTCCTAGATACGAAAAAAATCACCAGCTGTGGATACAGCTGGTATGGTCTAGACCATTAATTAGAGATACGTCGTCATTTTCCACGAGGAATATCCAGGCTGTGCGTTCCCAAACCGACAGCCTAAAAATTTCTTCTTTAAATTTATCGTAACAGAGAATACGTTCTTTTTTGTAATTAAAGTTTACATTTTTTGGTTGAGGCAGATTTCATCACGTAATCACGACCTTGATCAGGACGCCCCCAGAGGATTTGCTCGTGCTTATAAATCGCCATGCCTGGTTTAGCTCCTTTGGGCTTGTAGACATATTTGGGTTTCGTGTAAACAACTGGTACCTGTTCACTCTGACACCCCCGGCTGTTGTAAGCGGCTAGATCAGCAGCAAATTGCAAATCTGCTGGATCAGCTACTGTTCCTGGCTCTAATCTCAGTAGTACATGACTCCCAGCAATCTCTTGGGTATGAAACCAGAGGTCATAATCCCCAGCGGTACGAAATGTCAGCTGGTCATTTTGCCGATTGTTGCGACCAATCAATAATTCAAAGCCACTGGGAGTTTGATATCGATAGGGCTGTGAAACATCCGATAGATTACGACTCCTTTGAGCAGAAGCTTCTAAATATCCTTGCCCAATTAGCTCTTCGCGGATTTCCTGTAGGGTTTGTAAGTCGTCTAGAGTGTTATAGGTGTTTAGCTGAGTCAATGATGCCTCGACTTGCTCTAAATACTGTATTTCCTCTTGTACTTCTTTTAGTAATGGCTCAACCGCATCGCGAGTTCGTTTCAGTTTTTGGTGTCGCTTGTAGAAAGCTTGGGCATTTTGGACAGCATTTTTCTCAGGATTTAAGGGAATCTTGACTGGCTGGTTGGTTTCAAAGTCAGGTAGGGTGATCGATTTCATCCCTGGTTGCCAATCCTGGAGATATGCCATTAATAAGTCAGCTTTTTCTCGGGATTGATCAGCTTGGTCAGATTGCTGTAAACGTTCCTTAAAGCTAGAGGCTTTTTGCCGTAGTTTTCGTAGGTTATTATTTAGCTTCTGAGTCAGTTGGTTATGCAACCGGGCAAACTCGTGTTGATTGAGCTGGTTGGTGTAGTAGGAATTGAGTAAGGTTTGGATATTTTCAGCTGGTTTAACTATCCCCCAATCCATTACTGTATATCCTTGGTTTGTCCAGCCTGGCTGAAAAAGGTTAGCAGGTTTAAGGTTGGCAGGTTGAAGGTTAGCAGGTTGAAGGTTAGCAGGTTGTTCGCGTAGCGTGGCCTTTTGGCCAAGGTTAACAGGTTGAAGGTTAGATGGTTGAAGGTTAGATGGTTGAAGGTTAGATGGTTGAAGGTTAGATGGTTGTCGGTTGTCTGTAGAGAACTTGCTGGCGTTTAATAAAGTTTGTAACCATTGTTGCCAGCGTTGAAATAGGTTTTGCCAGTCGGATTCTTCTAGGGTTTCGGTGGATTGCTTTGGGTCTAAACCAGCTGCTTGTACCATTGAGCGAGCGAGGGTGGGACTCAATCCTCGATAACTTTTGAGTAACTGATGTGCTACTGCTCCTGGTATCAAACTGACTCGTTCTTGCCAGCTCTGGTAGGGTTCAGTCAAACTGGGGGTGGTGCCAGTGAGGGCTGGTGGGAGTTCGTAGGGTTGACCGGTTTGAATAGTACGGACGGTGGATTGCTGGTTACTGACTTGATGAGCAGTGGTGACAATTAGATTGTCAGCATCAGTGAGGATTAGGTTACTGTATTTGCCGATAATTTCTACATACAAATGCCAAGTCGGAGCTTCTCCAGGGCGTTTGGCAAATTGCAGGTCTAAGACTCTCTCCCAAGGGGCAATGGTTTCGATGGCAATTAGGGCGAAGCCACCTAACTGGTGCCTCAGTTGGTCACTAAAGGTGAAGGTGTCGGGAACCCTTGGTGGTGGATCTCCTATGCAAATTCGGGCGGCTTGGGGATGCCAACAAATGGTGAGCCAACCTCGACCATTTAGGGTGCGTAGGGCGATGGCAATGGTGTAGCGATCGCGTTGATAGACTTGTTCGGTACGTCCTGGTACCCAGGTAGCACGGAGCTCAGAACAAGCAGCGGTCAGGGTGGTATAGTCAACAGGTTGCATGGGCCAGGTGCCAGATCTGAGCTTGGTAGGATTCGGGTTTGAGAATGCGATTGACCTTTGGTCACGCTACGCGAACGCAGTCTAGCCCAGTTCCAATTTTCAGTATTTACAATACTATTCTATAAGCCAGCCTTAGGTCTACGATGTTATAGGCTTTTTATCTCAGTTGTGAATATACTTTCAAAGGCAACAGGCAACAGGCAACAGGCAAGAAGGGAAAGATATCCTCAGTTTTTTTTTTAATAAAACATTTCAATTGTATTGAGTTCCATAATTACATCAATAATTAATCTTTTTTTTTGAAGCTTTTTGAGTAAATTTAGCAACCGCTTTTATATTTAAATAAAAACATAGTTATAGAACATATTTTTGATATTAAAAAGTATTCTTTATTAAAAAGATAACCCTATTTTTTTAATAAAGAATTAAGTAATATTTTATGGACACTTTATCCAAAAAAATACCCTAAAATATTATTTTTATGCTATAATAAAAGTGACCTTAATTAATAAGGTAAAAAACCAGCCCCCTGAACCTCAAAAACCACGGGGCTGGCTATTACCCCTAGTAACATAGGAGATAATTTTATTATGACCTATCGCGACCGTCTTAGTCCGTGGGTAATTGTGCGGTTATTACCCAAAATGCAACGAGTGGTTGTTGCTCGCTTTCGTAATCGTTCAGATGCAGAGGGTCACCTGCGCAGTCTCCGACAGCTGATGCCTGATGTCGAATTTGTGATTATTTTTGATACTGGGGAGGAATTAGATCAGAAGTAAATAAATAACTGCTTGTTTGTGGACGGTTGACAGTTATTTGTGGACAGCAAACACTTAACAGTCAACCGTCAATTCATAAATAAAAGTGTTATCAAAATTGACAGTAGACCCCTTGTTTATCTGAACAAAAAAAACTATAGTTTGTGTGGAGGTTAAATCTCCAATTGTCTACAGAGTAAAGGAGAAATTCATGGGATGGTTAAAATCATCAGCCGCAAACACTTAGGCACTCAACCTGTCTATGATATTGGTGTCAAGAGCGAC
>NZ_JAAHFV010000095.1:0-18551 GCF_010672755.1 Moorena sp. SIO1F2 | reverse complement strand
GAGAAATCTCACCACCATGAGCTTCCACACATTGTTTAACAATAGCTAGTCCCAAGCCACTACCAGGAATTGTGCCAACATTGCTAGCACGATGGAAAGGCTCAAACAGTTGCGGTTGATCTTCTGGGGGAATGCCCATCCCCTGGTCTTCAATCCGGAATATAACACATTCTGTCTGAGCAATCAGTTCAAACTGAACGGTTCCCCCTGTGGGTGAGTACTTAATAGCATTGGTCAGCAAATTGCTAAAAATGTGTCGCAGCAATCGTTCATCCCATAGGGCTTCCCTCAATTCCCCTTGACTGGTAAAAACTAGCTGATGGTTGTTGTTGGTACTGATTTGTAACTCTTCCACTAATTGGTGACAAAACCGTTTCAAATCCAACCGAGTAGGTTGACACAGGAGTTTGCCGGAATCAGCTTTACTGATTAATGAAACCTCATCCAACAACTCGGCCATGTTTTTGATGGCCGAGCGAATTAGGCGCAAATGAACGAGTTTTTTCTCTTTAGGTAATTGTTCCTCTTTGTCTTGGAGCAATCCAGAACAAAGGAGGATTGTATTTAAGGGATTACGAAAGTCGTGAGAGAGCATGGAGACAAATTCGGCTTTGCGCTGATTGACTTCTTTGGCTCTAACCAACTCAGCGGTTTGTTCCTGAACCTGACTTTCTAGGGCTTGATTTTCTTGTCGTAATGCAACTGCTGCCTGCTTACGTTCAATAGCATAGCGCAAGGAACGAACCAGCATTTTTCCCTTGACTTGCCGCTTGACTAGATAATCTTGTGCTCCTTGACGAACTGCCTCAATGGCTAATTCATCATCATTGGTATTGGTTAGCACTACAATCGGTAAACTAGGCGCTTGCTTGATCAAGGGTCCGAGGGATGCTAGTCCGTGGCTGTCCGGTAGAGTCAGATCTAACAAGATCACATCGTAGGGAATTGACATTGCTCTAGCCTGAGCGATTTCCTGGAGTGCATCCCGCAATCGCTTGACATGAACTAGACTAAACTGCCTGAACTGAGCTTCTTTCAAAAACTCTTGTAACAATCTGGCTTCTGCCAGGTTGTCCTCAATTAACAAGATTTTTACTGACCCTTCAGGCATTACCTTTGAGTATTTCTTCTTTGGGCTTATTGGTCTGGATTTCTCCTTTGATCGAGAATCCTCATTGGTTTCCTTCTTTGTCTTGATGCAAAGCGCGAGTGGGGGAAACCCCCGCAGGTCGGCGCTGCATCGCTTGTGTTAGTCAACCCTGATGTTTAATCCTTAGTGTCTCATGGTTTATGGCTAATCCCTAATCCCTAATCCTTTTATTGTGATGGCAGGGTGACAGTCGAGAGCCAAAAGTCTTCAATTCCTTTGACGATTTTGAATAATTCGCTAAGATTGCGGGATTTGGTGATGTAGCAATTCACATGCAAGTCGTAACTATGGAAAATGTCATCCTGATTTCTTGAGGTAGTTAATACCACCACAGGAATCCGTTTGAGATTAGGGTCAGCCTTAATCTCTGCGAGCACCTCTCGACCATCCTTTTTTGGCAAGTTTAAATCTAGCACGATCAGGTCTGGACGGACGGCATCAGCATACTCTCCTTCTTGGTGTAAGTAAGCCATAGCGTCCATGCCATTTCTGACCGTTACTACCTGGTGGGGTACCGAGCTATTTTTTAACGCTTCTTGGATTAAGCGAATATCGGCTTTATTGTCTTCAACCAAAAATATGATTTTGTGTCTTTCGTCCGTTTCTACGCTCACGCTCGCGTCCCCTTACTGGAATTGTAAAATAGAAGGTGGCACCGTGACCTAGTTCTGACTCTACCCAAATTTTGCCCCGGTGGCACTCCAGAATCTTTTTACAGATAGCCAAACCCATACCTGTGCCAGGATACTCATCCCGGGTGTGCAGACGTTGGAAGATCACGAAAATGCGATCGCTAAACTGCGGTTCAATGCCAATGCCATTATCCTGCACTGAAAATAGCCATGAATCCTCCAGTCGTTTTGCCCCCACATGGATTTCCGGCGGCTGTTCACTGCGGAACTTGATCGCATTACCAATTAAATTCTGGAACAGTTGCATCAACTGGGTGCTATCAGCCATAACTGTTGGGAAGGGGTCATGGGTAATCACTGCCCCAGTTTCACGGATGCGTCCCCGCAAATTAGCCAGAGCATGGTCTAAGGCCGTCTCCACTTCCGTCAGTTTAAACTCAATGCCCTGCAAATCGACTTTCGAGTAAGCCAACACATCATCAATCAGGGTTTGCATGAGGCTGACTCCCTCAACCGCAAAGGTAATAAACTCGCTGGCATCTTCGTCAAGTCGGTCATTATAGCGCATTTCTAAAAGCTGCACATAATTTGCCACTTGATTCAGGGGTTCTTGCAGGTCATGGGATGCCACATAAGCAAACTTTTTCAGTTCAGCATTGGAACGTTCTAGATCCTGAGCCAATTGAGCCAATTCATCAGCTTGACGCAGGACAATATTAATCAGTGCTTTCCTCAGTTCCAGTGCTGTCTTAATTTCCACCTGTTTCCAGGGTAAAGAGGTTAAGCGAACGGTTTCTTTCCACAGTTCAAAGGATTTACGAGGCGACAGTTGCAAAGTACCCTCTGTGTGGGTTGTTTCAAAGGCTTTATTGGGGTCTCCCCCCCAATTAACAGTTTGAATCACCTCTGGTCGGAACCACAGCACATAGTTTCTCTTGGAAATGGGGATGGCTAGCAGCCCACTACCAATATCTTTAAACCGTTGTGCATCAGGATAAAGGCGAGGCAGGGAATCGGTATAGAACACCTCTTCATTAACATTCTGTTTCAGCCATTGCACCAAAAACTTCAGGTCTTCTTCACTAGGGGTCTCACCAATAACCGTAAAATTATCCCCAAAACAAATTGCTGCACCTTGAGCACTAGTCAAGTCCAGTAAATTAGGGTCATGCTTAACTAAGCCATCAATAAAGTTTTCTTCTTGGGACATATACTCAATCAATATCGATTGAGTATAGGACAACTTCATCTGATAGTCATAGTCTTCCGTCTCTTCTCGGGCTGAAATTTCTGAGAATATCACTCGTCCTAAAAATTCGCAAGCTTTGCGCAACTCATAGGATACATACTTAGGGGTTTGATGATGACAAGCAATAAGTCCCCAGAGTTTTTTATCTTTAATCAATGAAATCGTCAAAGACGCCCCAACTCCCATATTGTGGAGGTACTTGATATGACAGGGGGAAGCACTTCTGAGAATCGATAATGTTAAATCAAGGGGACGATTGGTGATGGGGTTATCGGTAGGAAAAATCTCAACAGGTTGGGAATTGGCATCTGGAATTAATCGGATCCAATTGGAACAGAATAATCGTCTGGCTGGTTTAGGAATATCCGATTCTGGATAGTGTAAGCCTAGGTAAGATTCCAGACTGTCTAGTTTTTCTTCCGCAATAACGGCTCCATGGTCATCATCTTCAAACTTATATAGCATCACCCGGTCAAACCCAGTGACCTTTCGCACCTCTTTGACAATGATCTGACAAAAATCCCGGAGATTGGAGGTTTGTTGGAGCTGGTTGATGGAGGCTCGTGCTAGATGATAAAAGCTTAAAAATGGGATAGTCTCCCGGGAAACTGCTGGTTCTAATTCCAGAATCAGACATCCATCTGAGTTACGATGAAATACACCATCAAAGACTGCGTAATCATCGCCTTTTTTCCTCACCCAAATTTTAGTAGGATTGATCATATCTAGATTTTCCTCAGATAACCCAGCTTTAATTCTCTCCACTTGGAATGGGTCAAGTACATCTTCTAGGGTTTTTTCTAGCATGGCTTCGGGAGGGATTCCCAAAACCCTAGAGGTATTGTTGCTAACTTGTAAGATTTTTAGCTCAGGCTCTTCCAGTACCAACAGTCCCCCATGAGGCTGAATTTGACCAATCACATGAATCGGTTCGTGATCCAAGTTGGTTTGTTGTACTGGTAAATCTATTCCTACCATAATTCTCCGACCTTAATCCAGGATTATCAACAGTTATACGACCTCTGTAAGGAAGTCTCCTTGATTACCAATATCATTCCAAATACTATTTCTAATACTATTTAGTTTTTACCTTGTGAATCTTTAACGGAACTTACCTATGACTACCTAGTATTTCCTAGTATATCCCAGTAAGTCAAGGATTAGGTCTAGAGAAATTTTTAAAAAAATATTAAATTTTTTGGTAATGCCTTTAGATCTCCTGCTGTTTATGGGATTCCTCTTGCCATCAAGGGGAATGTTAGGCTTGCTTCTAAAAAAATATTAATAATAATACGTAAAAACTCAATACTTAATAATTTAACTTAACAAAAAACGTTAACTTCTGATGGACAAACGTGAACGCAAATCAGGTTGCTACACATCACTTTCATCTCTCCACACTCCATTAAGGGAGTAGGGAGTAGGGAGTAGGGAGTAGGGGTAACTAAGTTTACTGTACCTCCTGTATGTCATAAGTATGATTAACGCTATAAAAATCTTTCTGATCTCCCCACACCTCCCACACCTCCCACACCTCCCCATCTCCCCATCTCCCCATTCCCCTCCTGGGAGGGGTTAGGGGTGGGTCCCCATCTCCCCATCTCCCCATCTCCCCATCTCCCACGCTCTTATCCCCTACAGCCGCAGATGCAATGTGTCGCAAAGCTGATCAAAATAGGATTGAAAGTCTTTTGTGGTTGATAGCTCAGAGGGGAAGATTGCTTGATGGATTGCTTCTCCAACTGCTTTGGCTAACCGTGGTGGTACAGCATTACCAACTTGTCTGTATCGTGATGTTTTAGAACCTTTGAATACAAAATGATCAGGAAAGGATTGGAGTCTAGCTGATTCCCGTACCGTCAGCCGTCTTACCCCTTCAACTGTTCCTGATCTCGGCTTTCCCCCATTCATTAAATGACGGTGATACACCAGTAAAACACCTTCAGGATCAATAATGTGGGTGCGGTAACCTCCCGTAGTAGCGGTAATGGTAGGACTTGGTGCATCGAAATTGATGGGTTTTCCCCCACCCTTGACTAGGGTTCCTGTCCAAGGGGTAGGACGAATAACGGGTTTATTGGCATAGGAAACTTTAGTGCTATTCGGCTCATAGTCGGGAACATCAGTTAAGGCTGAACCTGATGAAATATAGGGATTAGATGTCCCTAACCCATGGCTTTTTAGGGGAAACATAAAATCATTTTTTGTGGCTAAACCGACGAAAAATAGACGTTCACGATACTGGGGAATTCCATAGTATGCTGCTTCTAAAACCTCTACATAAACTGAATAATACAGGGCTTGAAACTGCTGTTCAATCCATTGATAATAATTAAAATTTTTAGAGCTTTTCAACCCAGGCATAGTTTCCATTAAAAATGCCTTGGGTCGAATCTCCCTTACCGCTCGAATAAATTCTGGAACTAAATCCTTAGGGTTGGCTCGGGATAACTGTTTATTTGGGTGTTTGTTTCGGACAGAAAAAGGTTGACACGGTGGGGATCCTACTACTAGGTCAATACCTTGAAATTGAGTAAAGTCTATAGCTCTAACATCGGAGCGAATAACATTAGTGCTAGGAAAGTTTTCTCGATAAGTGGAAACAGCAGATTTATCAATTTCTATTGCTGTGGTGATCTGCCACCCAGCCATATGGAAACCCAGAGAAAGCCCACCTGCACCTGCAAATATATCGATGGCGTTTTTGGAATCATTCATGAGTTAGTGATCAGTTTTTCGCTATCAGCTATCAGCTCGGTAGAGTAGGTTGAGGGAGCAGGGAGTAGGGAGCAGGGAGTAGGGGTAAGAAAATTTACTGTACCTCATAACTATGATCAGGGCTATATTTAGACTAATTGTAGTTTAAGGGTATCAGCTGATTTTGTTATGCCAAATTGCTACATATACCAAAGGGAACAGGGAACAGGGAACAGGGAGTAGGGAACAGGGAGTAGGGAGTAGGGAGTAGCGATGCAGCGCGGTCTTGGGGGTTTCCCCCATGAGCGACTGCATCAAGACGGGAGTAGGGAAAAGAGAACAAAAATTCTCACAATTCCTACACGGATTGGTATATTTGATTATTTAAGGTTAGTAAGATTTAAGGTTTAAGGTTTAAGGTTTAAGGTTGCAGGTTTAAGGTTGAAGGTTTAAGGTTTAAGGTTGCAGGTTGAACGCGCACGCGTGTCTAAAGGCCAAGGTTTAAGGTATAAGGTTGTTCGCGTGGGTGCATCTCATATTTGTAAAAAAGTGCGGTAGGCTGCGTTAGGGGCGAGCTCACCAAAAAAAATGGCGTTGCTGAATCAAGGAATGAATGCATGATCATCTGGTTGTGGTCAAGCCCCCGTTGGTCCCCCAACTTTGGGGGACTTTGAAAGTCTTTTTCCCCCCAAAATTGGGGGGCTAGGGGGGCAAAACCATACCCAGAATCAGCAACGCCAAAAAAATAGCCGTAGAAATACTATCCACGGCTATTTAAATGACTTATGTCACTGAGTTCCCAAACCGAAACTGATGTGATCTTATTTGATTGAGCTTGGTCTTTCGGCCACCCTACGGGACCAGACCGGAGCCAAGGCTCTGGGGGGAAGCCCCCCCAGAAATTAAGGTGTTATGGCAACAGCCAATACTTCATCATGGTTGTCTTCACTTCCCCTGGAGTTTCAGTAGGTTCCAAAGGGCTCCAGTCGGCAATCTCCCCATAGCCAAGGGAATAAAACCTTTGCATACTATGGATTACGGCTTGACGAGGACCTTTTAGAGTGTGCTCAACAGGTTGTTTCTTGAAGTTTTGGTTAGAGTATTTTGACATAAGTCAGAACTTGAAATCATTGTGGCTTTATATTAATTATTGTAATGATTATAATTTAATTTATCAAGGGTTTTTATAAGTTTTTATTTGGAAGTTTTAGAGATAGTTAAAAAAAATGATTGGAGCAGGGAGACTATGTAATAATAAGTGAAATTATAGCGTTTATAGGACTCATGATGTACATATAATTATTTTACTACTGGTTGTTCCCTGTTCCCTATTCCCTGTTCCCTGTTCCCTGTTCCCTATTCCCTATTCCCTGTTACCTATTCCCTGTTCCCTATTCCTTATTGCCTATTCTATGTTCAAAACTTCTGATGCTATAGTTATGCTAAATCAGCAAGACTATGACAGAGTTTAGCCAGGGTAATAAAACTAAAAAACTAACTATCGCCGCTTCTTAAAAAGGTGTAGAAACAGCGAAAAAGGCTTTGGATAAGCTAGGATTTGAGTTAAAAAGTAACTTTACCAAGTCACAATGGATAAGTCGCAATACAGTTACAAAATTTTTTAGGTTAGAGCCAATTCAGCTTGATTTATTTAAACGGATATGCGAGGGATTGACCCTAGACTGGAAAGAAATTGCGGGAATAGCAGAAGAACAAGCATCAGAACAGCTAAACAAAACTGATGGCAGTAGCTCAGAGCTGGTGAAGGGTGTAGAGCAAAGTGAATCCCTGAGCCAAAAAGAGACTGTAATCGAGAGACACAGTGAAACAATCAAAGCTGTTCTTGTATTAGAAGGAGATATAAATTCAGTTTAACCTTCAAAACTGATTGAATCTATTTTACAACAATCTTCAGGATACACGATCAACATTATTGATATTAAAACCAGCAGCTTAATTCTAAAGGGGTCTCAAGAAGCTATCGAAGGGCTTGAAGCTCGGATAAAATCAGAAGACCTAAAAGAATTAAGCGGTTTTCCTATTAAAGATATTCAAATTTTGAACGAAAGGTCAGATGATGAAGAAAATAGCAACCTTGATCATAAATGGCGTCTAGTGGCAGAGATTACCAGCAGTGGAGCTGTGGGTCGAGATTTGAGGGGTGCGGACCTTAGTGATGCCGACCTCAGTGATACGAAGCTTAGTGGTGCTAATCTATGTGATGCGGACTTGAGGGGTGCAGACCTTAGTGGTGCCGACTTAAGTGGTGCCGACTTCAATGATGCAGACCTGAGTGGTGCCCACCTCAGTAGTGCTAACCTGATTCGTGCTAACTTGATTCGTGCTAACTTGAGTGGTGCCAACCTCACTGGTGTTAACCTGATTCGTGCCAAGCTGATTGGTGCCAATTTCAGTAATGCCAACCTCAGTGGTACTAACCTCAGTGGTGCTAACCTCAGTGGTGCTAACCTTAATGGTGCCGACCTCAGTGGTGCCAACCTCAGTGGTGCTGAATTGAAAAATGCCCGATTCACATATATTGTAGGACTTGATGAATCTACTAAGCTTAAGCTAATTCAAAGAGGAGCAATTTTTTAGAATTTTCCAGCTTAACCCTCTGAAATTAGTTCTTGAAACATTACCAGTTATGTGTCTTAAAAAAAAGCGATCGCATAATCTACATAACTGGTAATTATACGGATAATTTATCTATCTGTCTTAAAAAAGAGCGATCGCATAACTTACATAACTGGTAATTAGTCTAAAGGTAGGTGAACCTAAAGGATAAATCCTAATTTTCAATTCTTCAGCTAGGGTTTAAACAAAGCGACCAATCACTTTTTTATAAAGTTCATATTCAGGGGAAGGATCCATGATTTCTAGCTTCCCACGATTGTAGGTAAGGCGTAAGCAGCGATAGTTTTACAATTTATTGAGTAATGTTTAATAGTGTTGCTAACTGAACCCATAGCGTTATATTCCTTATAATGCTGGGGTAAAGGGAGTGATGGTGATGGGGAGAGTGCTTTGGAATTATAGTTATTTTAGCAGTACAATTTAAGTAGAAGGAGACTAGTTATGAATCAAGCAATGACACTAATCAGGAGTAAGGATTATGAAAGATTACAAGAACAACGATGTAGTCAACTCTTATGAAATGCTGAAACGAGAGGAAGGGTATACTGACAACCGTAATACAGAAGAAGTCTTTTTAGCAGACCTGACTGGAATAGAAGACCCTGACCGGATTTTTGAGGGTGTGGTTGACCGTGACACTGGGATGGGACGCACCTTAGAGAAGTTGAGAAGTAGTAAACTATCCGGTGGCAATGTCACCGGTGGCGATATTTATGATAATTGGTATCAGGCTGCAGTGGTGGGTGAAGAAGCAGTTGGAGGAGAAACGCCCACTCCTGACCAAAATGTAACTGAAGACTTGCTGGAGTCCATGGGAATTTCTTCAGTTGATGGTGAAGCTGTCCAAACTCGAGACAAGTTAGAGGTTCGCGATCACCTCCGCTGGGAGCTGAACCCTGAATCTTCTGAAGATTACTCCCAACACTTGAATTGACACTCCCCGGTCTAAAGACGCGGGGATTCTTCGCTCAACGACTCGACTTGCTCAACCAGGCCGGAACCAGGAAGAGTAGAGGCCAAATCTCCCGAAGCGTTCAGATCTTTTAAGATCCAGGTTCCGACGTGCCCCGTCGTACCTAAGGCTCTTTTAAGAATGTTGATTGCGGCATTGTGGTCTCTATCTAACTGACAGCCACACTTGCAGGCGTGAGTTCTAGTTGATAGGGACTTTTTCACTTCCTCGCCACAACTGGAACAATTTTGACTAGTATAGGCAGGATTTACCGCGACAGTTATCTTGCCAAATTTAGTGCCAAAGTGCTCCATCCATTCCCGAAATTGATACCAACCTGCATCATTAATAGACTTAGCGAGACAGTGGTTTTTGACCAAGTTTTTAACTCTCAAGTCTTCGTAAGCAACCAGGTCGTTAGACCGGATTACGCAACGTGCCAGTCTCTTGGCATGTTCTATGCGCTGCCTACTTATCTTGAGATGCGTCCTACCCAGTCTATTAATGGCTTTTCTACGATTAGCAGAGCCTTTCTTTTTTCGAGAAACTCTACGCTGATAGAACTTAAGGCGCTTTTCCCCTGTTCTGTAAAATCGGGGATTAGGTTCAGTCTGGCCAACAGAGTCAGTGTAGAAGTCCTTTAATCCCACATCTAGCCCTAGGACTGTGCCAGTTGGATCTAATTCCTCTTTGATGTCAACTGAAACGCAGAATTGGACATAGTAACCATCAGCTCGACGGACTATCCGAACTCGCTTGATCTGTTTTTTGTCAAAGCGCCACAAATCCCATGTACCTTTGAGCTTGAGCTTCCCTATTCCCTTCTTGTCCCTGAACGTTATCGACTTTTTCTCGGGAGACAACTTCCATCCAGACTGCTTATACTCTACTGAGCGGCAGTTTTTCTGGAATCTTGGAAAACCTTTCTTTCCAGGTACTTTTTTCTTACAGTTATCAAAGAATCGGGAGATTGATGACCACGCTCTTTCAGCACTAGACTGGCGAGCAGTAGAGTTCAGTTCATTAGCAAAAGGAAAGTTTTTGGCGAGAACAGTACTGTATTTATTGAGGTCAAACTTATTAACGCCCTTGTTGTCCATCCAGTAACGCAGACAGCTATTTCGGATGAATTGAACTGTCCGAATAGCCTCATCTATAGCGGAGTATTGATGTTTTTTGCCGTACGCCTTGAACTCTAAAATGATCATCAGTTTCGACCTCAACTGTTTCTTACTTTATTCTACAACACTCAGACTAAGATTCAGAATTTTTCAATAATATTTTTCTCACGGCGGCTAAAGCCGCTGCGTTCACGAAGTGTCGCCTACGGCGAGCCTTCATCCCCGGTTTAAAAACACGGGGTTTTCGGCTTGGGGGAATTTTATAAGGTGTTGTTGGCAACGGATGGCTTAACGGATGTGAGGGATAGGGAGAGGGATTGATGGTTTTTTGGTAATCTATTAGTTTGGGAATTGATTAGTTTGGAACTATCGGGACTTAACCAATAAAAAACCTCTAAAAGAGGGGATATTTGCTGGCAACTTTAGTTTTCCCCTCTAGTTAAATCCCGATAAATCAGACAACTACCACAAATTAAACAAGGAAACAATGATTATTTATAAAAAAAATAGGTAATTTTATTACGGATTACGTGTTATTAATATACTACATCTTGAAGTGTGTATTTTAGTTGACAAATTTGAAAAATTAACGTAAAGTCTTGAAAGTCATCTAAATCATAGAATAGTGAAAAAAAATTTACTGAGAAGCTTTCAATCTTTTTTGATGACAGTTCTGTTGATGCTGCCGATAGTAGCATCACTGACTAGTTACCCCGATATAGCCCTAGCCCAAACAGAGCCTAACGTCTCCAGCCCTGGTTCTGAGGTTGAAATCCTACATCCAACTGCTTTTATTAACTTAAATAAAGGCTTATTAAAACCTAATTATGGAGCTGTAGTTAACATTTTCAATGGAAATGGACTGACTGGTAGCGGCACGGAACTGGATAAAATCCACGTAGCTGGAGGAAATCCAGCTGACTTTCTCTCAGCTAGTCTAAAAAATGGTGCAACGGCAGCTGATGTCAACTTTGACTTTGACTTTGGCAGCCCAGTCGTCTTGAATACACTAGCCCTATGGAATTACAATGCTTTCAATACAACGGCAACTAATCGGGGCATCAAAGACTTTATCTTAGTTCTCTCTAACAAGGCCGATTTTAGTGACCCAGTTTTTGAATCTTCAACCCTAACTCTGCCTAAAGGACCTGCAACCAATATTCCGGCTACTATCTTCTCTTTTCCTAATGTGAAAGCTCAGTTTGCCAGAATCGATGTTGTCTCCAACTATGGACCGACAAGTCTGATTGGCTTATCTGAGGTTCGTTTTGCCAAGATGCTTAGTAACACAACATCTAAGCCGCCTTCTGCTCCACAAACTGAATTTCCCAATTGCGTGAATTCAGATTGCAATTGTTCAGATTTCAGTACTCAAGCTGAAGCCCAACAGGTGCTTGATGGCTTTCCCGGCGACCCCTACCGGCTAGACCGTGATAAAGATGGTATCGCTTGTGAGTCACTGCCGTAAACAAAGTGGCGTTATTTAATCATTCCATTATTAAGCAACGCCCCTGCAACAAGCGCCCTACCCCGGCGAGTTAAGGAAACTTAGTACAATCCTGCCAAATTAAAAAATCTGAGCTTTAATCAAAAATGGAAGCTCCAAAAGGAAAATCTAGGCACGCCATGGGTAGGGTAATTAAAACAGCCATAGGGTTATTACTGGGATTATCTCTCATCCTAGGAATAATAAGCTGTGATAGCGCTAAACTAACGTCAGGGTTTCAACCCTTACCAGCAGTAGCTCCCCTACCGATGCCTCAAATCCCAGAGTGGATTGAACAAATTAGTCCCATCGGCATGGCTGAGCCCCTTTCCCAAATTCGGATTCGCTTCAAAGACCCCCTGATTCCCGTTGAACGCTTGGGAAGTCCGAATCAGCGGGAAATCTTACAGAAATTTGAAATCATACCCCCTATCCCTGGGAAATTTCGTTTCTTAACCCCACGGATGGTAGGATTCCAAGCTGACCAAGCTCTGCCTCTAGCCGCTCGTGTCCAAGTTACCATCAAAGCAGGATTAGCTGACCTAAACAATCATAGTCTAGAACAAGACTTAGCCTGGACATTCAATACTGCTCCGATCCAGTTAACCAATTTGCCAGCAACTCAGAGGAATCCAGAAGCAGAACCAGAACCGATTGCTCTGGAGCCTAAGTTACAGTTTACCTCTAATACTCAATTGGATCTGGCTTCAGTAAAGCAGCACTTGACCATGACACCGAAAGGTCAGACTCAGAGTGTCAAGCTAGATGTAGCCCTTAAAGAACAAGCAGATGTTTCCAATGAGTATAGGCAACCCGCTCAGGAATTTAACCCCTCCTTGCGGCAATGGATTTATACAATCACCCCTAAGCAACCCCTCACTAAAGCTACCGATTACAAATTAGCCTTTGCCCCTGGTGTGGGTCCCGCTCGCGGCAATATCCCTACCGAAACCGCTTTCGTTAGTCAAGTCAAAACCTTTGACCCCTTGACCTATAAAAAAATTACCTTTTACGGACAGCCAGAGGCGGGAGGCGCTTATGGACGGTTTGTGAAAGGGGCAGCTCAGTTGGAATTTAATAATCCTTTGCTGGCCTCTTCCGCCATGGAGCATATTACGGTTGAGCCTGCTCCCAAGGAAGCTCCCAAATTGGTGCAAGCTTATGATGGCAATCGATTCGTTAACCTTAATCCTTGGGCATTAGAACCAGAAACTACCTATACAGTTACTCTGGGTGCTAATCTCACTGACCAATTTGGGCAAACCTTGGGTGAACCTGTAACCTTTAAGTACGAAACAGGGGATTTAGCAGGGGATATCTGGGCTCCCTCGGATTTGCATATCTTTCCCTCTACCCTAAAACGCAATTCCGAGTCCCTACAGTTGAATATTTCTACGGTCAATTTACCTCAACCAGAGTATAAAGCCGCTTATCGCATCGTTCAACCTACTGACTTGGTCTATAAAGATTCTGCTTATCCCAGTGGCAAGAGCAATGATTTATTACCGAACCCAAGTCAATGGGAGCGTTTCCGGGTAGCGGGAAAGAAAAATAAAACCACTAATATCGCGGTTTCCCTGAGGAAACGACTGGGAGGTTCAACGGGAATGTTGGCCTATGGGGTGCAAGCGAAAACCTATCGCTATCAAGATGGGAATGGAAACGAAAAGTGGTGGGAACCAAAGTATTATGGCATGGTGCAGCTGACCAATTTGGGAGTGTTTGCGCAATGGTTTCCTGATTCGGGTTTGGTGCAAGTGAATCATCTGTCCAATGGCTCACCAGCAGCAGCAACGGTAGAGATATATAAGTCTGAGCTGAATGCTTCCTATCGAGGCACACCAAAACCCTGTGCGATCGCAAAAACTGACAGAACTGGCACCATTGCCCTAAACAGCCAGGCTCTTCGGCAATGTATGAATGGGGCAACGCGCTTCACTAAAGGCCCGCAATTACTGGTAATTGCTAAAGAAGGCAAAGATTGGGCATTTACTCGAACCAATGAATATAGTGGGTATTATGGCTACGGGATTTATTCAGACTGGGACAATGGCAAACCCAAATCCCGAGGCACTATTTTCTCAGACAGACAGCTTTACCAACCAGGAGAAAAGGCTTGGTTCACCGCAGCAGCCTATTATCTCGAAAAAGATAAGCTCACCCAAGACAAAAATGCATCTTATCAGGTCACGCTGGTAGAACCCAATGGTAAAAAGACAGACTTAGGCACTAAGAAAACTAATGAATTTGGTACCTTCTCCCTAGAATTACCCCTGAAAGAGAATCAACCCCTAGGTTTCTATACCGTTGAAGCCACGGGAAGCAATGGCAAAAAAATCTCAGGTGGTTTCCGAGTAGCTGAGTTTAATCCTCCTAATTTTAAAGTTGACCTTACCCTTGCTCAAAAATTTGCTAACATGGGCGAGAAGGTGGACGCTAATGTCCAAGGAAATTATTGGTTTGGTTCAAATGTAGATGGGGGTAAGGTTGCCTATTATGTCACCCGCACCCCCGTCTACTTTACTCCAGCAGGATGGGAAGAGTTTTCCTTTGGTCAGCAGTGGTTTTGGCCACAAGAAAGACCGCAAGTTACCAGTGATGTCCTCCAAACTAATCAAACTTTAAGTGAGTCTGGGGAAAGTAGTCTAACTATTCCGGTGACGAAAGACCTGCCCTATCCCATGACTTACCGGGTAGATTCCCAAGTTACCGATGTCTCGAATCTGTCGGTATCCGATTCTAAAACATTTACAGCTTTACCTAGCGATAAACTAATTGGATTAAAAGGGGATTGGGTGGCGGATGCCGGAAAACCATTCTCTGTAGACGTGATTGTTACTGACCCCACCGGTAAAGTGATTAAAGGACAATCAGTACGCCTGGAACTGCAAGAGATGAAATACAGCAGTGTCACCCAGGTCTTGGCAGGGAGTCAGCGAGAAAAGAATCAGGTAGAATACAAAACCGTGAAAGAGGTAACTGTCCGTTCCGGTAGTAGTCCCAAATCCATTAAGCTCACTCCTCCCTCATCCGGTTCTTATCGAATTCGCGCTAACTTTGCTAAGGCTAAAAATGACTTAGCAGCAACAGACTTGCAAATTTGGGCAACCGGTGGAAACGCAGTGTACTGGGGGTCTCGCTATGATAACTCTCGCCTGGATATCAAACTAGACAAGGATAGCTATAAGCCTGGGGAAACAGCCACAGCCTTGATTCAATCTCCTTATGCCGAAGGGGAATTGTATTTTTCAGTAGTTCGGAACAATACCCTCTATCGCAAAGTAGTCAAAGTTAAAGGGGGTGCGCCAGAGATTAAGTTCAAAGTCACTCCGGAGATGGTACCTAATGCCGCAGTAGAAGCAGTAGTAGTGCGCCAAGGCAAACCCCTCTCCCAAGTTGAGCCGGGGAGTGTAGAAAATCTGGTGCGGATTGGTTTTGCTCCCTTTAATACCAGCTTGGATGATAACTATCTCAAGGTAACAGAGACATTGCAGTCTAAGTCCATTGAACCTGGTGCTAAGCAAACTGTGGAATTAGCATTGCAAGATTCTAAGGGTAAACCTGTAAAGGGACAGTTTACCGTCATGGTTGTCAATGAAGCTATCTTGCAACTGAGTGGCTACCAAGTACCGGATTTAGTAGAGACCGTGTATGCTCAGCAAGATATTTCCACTCGCTTCAGTGATAACCGTCCTAAGGTGGTCCTAGAAAACCTAGCGGCGCAAATGACGCGAAAAGGCTGGGGCTATGGTGGAGGAAAGTCTTCTGGCGCAGCTAGTACTCGGATTCGCACGGAATTCAAACCCTTAGCCTACTACAATGGTTCACTGGTAACAGATGCCAATGGTAAAGCAAGGGTAACCTTTAAACTACCAGATAACTTAACCACTTGGCGGGTGATGGCAGTAGCAACGGATGGAAACCTACACTTTGGGAATGGCCAGGCTACCTTTATCACCACCAAGCGGCTGATGGCTAATCCAGTATTACCTCAATTTGCTCGTCCAGGCGATCGCTTTAAAGCTGGGATAGCGCTAATTAATAATACTGGGCAAACGGGAGATTTACAAATTAATGGACAACTGACCGGTGCCGTTCAGTTTGATGGTGGTAAAGGGCCTACGCTGAATCAAAAAACCTCAGCCAAGAACGGAACCAGTGGTTATCGTTTTCCGATGGTAGCCAATAACTTGGATAAAGCTAAAGTCAAGTTTACGACTAAGCTCAATGGTAATCAGGATGGGTTTGAAGTACCCTTAGCTGTTAAACCCGTTGACATTACTGAGCAAGTGGTGGAATCGGGAGTAACCAGGAATCAAGTAAAAATTCCGGTGAATATAGCTAGTAACGTGGTACCTGACGCGGGAGGGTTAGAGATTTCCCTAGCTAGCACTCTGATTCCTGAGATTACTGCTCCCGCTAAGCAAGTGTTGGATAACGAAGACTTACCCTTCTTAGAACCGGTAGCAAGTAAATTAGCGATCGCATCCAATTTGGAAATACTCGGCAAACAATATGGTCAGACCTTTGCTGAGTTTAACCCTAGCCAACAAAGCACTGAGGCTATCAAACAGTTACAGAAACTCCAGCGACCAGATGGTGGCTTTGCCAGATGGCCCGGACAAAAATCCTCAGACCCCTTCGTGTCTCCCTATGCTGCTACTGCTCTAGCTCGGGCTAAAGCAGCAGGATTATCAGTAGATGCTGGGATGGTGAGCCGTCTCCAGAACTACTTGCAGAAAATATTGGCAAATCCTGGTCAGTATGATTATTGCAAGAGCGTAGTGTGTAAGAGTAAGGTGCGATTAGAAGCACTGATGGGGTTAGCAGAACTCGGTCAGACCCGCAGTGACTTCCTAGGATACCTTTATGAACAGAGCAGTAACTTCGACCGGGTCACTCAGATTAAATTAGCGCGTTACTTATTCCAGTTTCCTCAGTGGCGGAGCCAAGCCCAAACTCTAGTTAATCAGTTTCAGGAAAGCATCTATCAAACTGGGCGTTCAGCTCGGATAAACTTACCCCAAAGCTGGCGTTGGCTGGATTCTTCTACAACTGCACAAGCTCAAGCCTTGCGCCTATATATCGCCCAAAACAGCTCAGCCGAGGTTCGCAGTAAACTATTACAAGGGTTATTAGAGTTACGGCGAGACGGCACTTGGCAAACTAGCTACGATAATGCCCAAGCCTTGAGTGCCTTAGTAGACTATAGTCGATTACAGCCTACACCCCCGAGCTTTGCAGCAACGGTGGAACTAGCCGGGAAAAAACTTGGCTCAGCCCAATTCCAGGGGTATCAGAAACCTAGTCAATCGATTCAGGTTACTATGGATAAGTTACCCCGAGGTCGCCATGACCTAATTGTCAAAAAATCTGGTTCAGGGACTCTACACTACTTAACCAGCTATCGTTATCGCTTACAAGGCAATCAACCCGGTCGGTTTAATGGATTACGAGTAAACAAGACCATACGTCCCGCTAATCAGGAAAAAGTGTTGCGAAAGATTGGACTGTATGCTCTCAAAGACCCATTAACAGTACCAGCAGGACAAGTGTTTGATATTGGTGTGGAGGTGATTACCGATCATCCAGTGGATCATGTCGTGATCGAAGATCCCTTACCAGCTGGGTTGGAAGCAGTCGATACTAGTTTCCAAACTGCTACCCCTTACTTCCAAGCTCAACAGGATAGCTGGCAAATTGATTATCAGAAAATCCATCGCGATCGCATTGTGGCTTATGCCGATCGATTGGAAGCTGGTGTCTATAATTTACATTATCTGGTGCGGTCAGTGACACCAGGAACCTATTTATGGCCCCCTGCTCAAGCACACCTCAACTATGCCCCAGAAGAATTTGGTAGGTCGGCTTCCTCTACGTTAGTGATTAGTGATTAATGATTAGTTAATTATTAATTGTTAATTATTAATTATTAATTGTTAATTGCTAATTACCATTTTGCTTTTGCCTTAAATTGACAAATTAATAGTGATTAAATACCCTTTTAAAGTTGATGGTGCTAAATCCATATCCCAATCAAAAACCAAAAGTCCGCCCCTTGGAGGTCAAGCTAATGTTAGAGTTCAATAAATCTTCAGCTATCGACATTGATAAAGGAAATTCTACAACAAGTAATAATCATGAAACCATCGAAACCGTTGTGAAAACGGAGACTCAGGAAACTAATAAAATAGGCTTAACTCAGCCAAAATTTTGGTCGAAGCCACTGATTGGACATATCGCCATAACGTCTGTATTGGTTTTACTGATTACTGTAGGAGTTATATTTCTCTATTCCTTAGGTAACTACCAAACTCAAAAGTGGTTGTTGCCCCCAAGAGAACCAGTTGCCTATACTGAGACCATCGCTGATGCTGCTCCCCTTGAACAAGAAAGAATTGGTGACCAAATCCAAGAAATCCAAGCGCGAGACCAAAGGCATTTTAAAATGATGACATTCTTCTACAACAATTACTATATGTCTAAGTTAATGACCTATGGTACAGCAATTGTAGCAGGAATTTGTTTACTGTTTATTATTCGATCAGGTTGGAATAGTACTCACCCTTATGTGATTAATATCTTCGTAGTGGTTTCAGCCTCAGCTATTCTGTTTGGAAATCTTCC
>NZ_JAAHFV010000094.1:0-18631 GCF_010672755.1 Moorena sp. SIO1F2 | reverse complement strand
TGTATGACTATTTATAAAAAAATAGTGGGTACGCTTAGTATACAAAAGCTAATGATTTTATAAATAGTCACACATCGATTCCCAATTCCCGATTCCCAATTCCCGATTCCCCACTCCCGATTCCCGACTCCCGATTCCCGACTCCCGATTCCCGACTCCCGATTCCCGACTCCCGACTCCCGACTCCCGATTCCCGATTCCCAATTCCCGATTCCCGATTCCCGATTCCCGATTCCCAATTCCCGATTCCCGATTCCTTCACCCCTTTGCCCGACGATACCAACCCACAATCCGGTGAGGAGAAACCCCCAAATGATAGGCAACGATCACCAGTTGGTTAATTAATGTAGTTTTGACAACCCCCAAGGTCTGCCAGCGGCGTCCTGATGTTAAGACAGGTTGATTAAGGATAGTTATTTTACCTAGGTGGCGGAGGCGTCGCATCAAGTCAAAATCTTCCATAATCGGTAGATTAAGAAAACCACCAAGGTCTGTAAACACCTTAGTCTTGATAAAGATAGCTTGATCACCGTAAGGCAAAGAGCAAAAACGCGATCGCAAATTCACCATCCGTTCAATCAGCCTTACCCCCCGCAGGTTAGCATCAATGGCTAATTCAAAGGCACCAGCCACGGTGTCATAGTCTTGTAACCCTTGGCGAACTAACGTATCAAATCCTGTTGGTAAACGGGTATCAGCGTGGAGAAACAGTAGAATATCTCCGGTAGCCACCGCAGCCCCAGCATTCATTTGACTAGCGCGACCGGTACCAGCAGCTATAATCTTAGCACCCAGTGATTGTGCGATCGCAACGGTTTCATCATGACTGCCCCCATCTACCACAATCACTTCCACATTAGACGCTTCCCTAACCGTAGCCAAAGTATCAGCTATGTGACTAGCCTCATTCAGAACCGGGATGATAATTGAAATTTTTACTATCACGCAACAGCTTTAGCATTGTTTCTGACAAATTAGCATCCCTGACTAGGAAATAACCAATGTTCCCTTAATTTCTATCCATATTTAGACATTTATTACGTAATAGCGATATAATAAAAGGTAAACTAAATACAAACTAGATTCAAATAAGGTGAGAAATCCAACATGTCAGGGTTAACCATTAGTATTGGAGAAGCAGCCAGTGAGCTAGGAGTCTCAGTTAAAACCTTAAGGAGGTGGGCAGACGCAGGAAAGATTAGGTCACAACGTTCTCCCAGTGGCCATCGGCGATTTTATGTAGCCGATATCAAACACATTACACCACGGAATGTCGGTCAGATCGATGATCGCATAACCATTAACTATGCCCGTATTTCAGATCAAGACCAAAAAGAAGACTTAGTCAAGCAAATCAAAATTTTAGAGTCTTTTAGTACTGCTAATGGTTGGCAGTATGAAACAATTCAAGATTCAGGTGCCGGAATCAATTCCCAAAATAAAGGCTTACAGAAACTGCTCAAGCGCATCATGCAGGGGAATGTTGGCAGACTTGTCATTACTCACAAAGATAGGCTGCTTAGAGTTAGCGCTGAATTAGTCTTTGCTATGTGTGAAGAATTCAAGACAGAAGTAATAATTATCAACAAGTCATCAGAAGACATCAGCCTTGAACAAGAATTAGTTACAGACATGATGGAGCTGATTACAATATTTTCAGAAAAACTCCATAGTGCTAAAAGTTCCAAAATGTAAGCTATTAGCTATTAGCTATCAGTGATCAGCTATCAGCTATCAGCTATCAGCTTATGGGCTACATCACAGGCTAGAAGCCTGTGCCACGATTCCCGATTCCCGATTCCCGATTCCCGATTCCCGATTCCCTACTCCCTACTCCCTGTTCCCGATTCCCGATTCCCGATTCCCTACTCCCTACTCCCTACTCCCATCAAATTTGATACTACCCATAAATCCTCTGGGCGGTCAACATCAGTAAGCTCGGAAAGCATCGCCATAGTTAGGTTAAGACTGTTAGCAATATCCACCGTTTGCTGCAAAACCTCAGATGTGCCCCAACTCACTCCCACAAACAAATCTGGAATCAATCGACCTAGACCAACCAGATAGTAGCCACCATCCTTGGCTGGTCCAAGTACTAAATCATGATTGTCTAGAGCCTCAAATGCCTGATTCATCACCGAACTATTCAAATCGGGGCAATCAATACCAATGATCACAACTTTCGTCATACTTTCCGCAAACGATAACTCAAACGCTGAAGTGATTCGCTTGCCCAAATCCCCATCACTCTGAGGTTTACAGACCAGAGTCGAGCCTAACCAATTCTCCATTAGCTGTTGATTACCACCAGCAAAATCGATTTCTACAGACACAGGGCGACCAGTTGTTAATTCCTTGACCTGGGCAACAGTATGTTCGGTCATCCGACGTTGAAGGTTTGCCGCACCATCCGCTCCTAGAGCTGGTATCATCCGGGTTTTAGTCTTTCCGGGCTCTGGATAGCGGCTGAAAATAATTAGGCGTTCTGTCATTATCATTAATGTAAAGGGAGTAGGGAGTAGGGAGTAGGGAATCGGAACCCACCCCTAACCCCTCCCAGGAGGGGAACGGGAGTCGGGAGTCGGGATTAGGGGACAATAATTATCACAATTACTACACGGATTTTTATATAGCATTTATAATGCTATCACGAAAAATAATCTTAATTTATCATAACAGTAAAAACTCCTTTGATATCTTGACTACTGTTCCCTATTTCCTCTTACCTCTTACCTGCTCCCTACTCCCTACCGATTCGATTGACGATTCCCGATTCCCGATTCCCGATTCCCGATTTACCATCAATCTTATGTTCACCTATCAAATACAAACCCTATAGTTTACATGCCTATTTTTTCCAAAACTTCTTGGGCAAGAGACCTAAATTCTTCTGAAGCCATAGAATAGGGCTTATAATCCAACACAGACACAGGATACGGTATATCCTGATTGTCTACTTTTTCAACTTGTTCAGCACATTTTGCCAAATCATCTCGATCGAAAATAACACTCTTCATCACATCAAACCCATATCGTTCGGAAATTGCTTTTATCCGTTTTGGCAAGGTATGCTGTATAAACATATTATTGGTTGCTATTTTACAAGGCAACACTCCCAAAACCTTAAGGGGCGGCTTAATCTTGACTTGTTTTCTATAGCCATTAATCGCTCTGATGAAATCTTTCACATTCAGTAAGCCTTGATTAGAAAAAGGCTTGAGGTCTGAAGGAATGATTAAAAAGTCAGCAGTGATCAAAGCAATTCTAGCATATAAATTCCAAGAGGGAGGGGTATCAATAATTACCACATCATAGTAAGTTTTAACATCCTCTAGTTTATCCATCAGCATGAGCAGGCTAAAATCAAGCTGATTCATATCAAGTTCATATTTCATCAGATCGATGTGAGCAGGAACCACATCAATTTCTGGATTGCTGAATTCAGATTTTCTAGCTACTTCCGAGATTGAGAAGAATTCCTCAGATTGCAAAACATGGAGAATATTACACTCTTTGATATCATCAAATGCTTCGTCATGAAATTTAACCAGTCCGGTAGCAAAGGTAGCATTAGCTTGGCTATCAAGATCGATGACAAGCACTTTTTTGCGGTTTTTTCGGATAGCTGCCCCTAGGTTAACCACCGTTGTGGTTTTCCCCACGCCGCCTTTGTTATGGTATACTGCAATGACTTTCACGTTATATTACCTCTTTCTTTTTGTCAAAACTGGGATACACCATTTCCATAGTCAATATGAAAGGCGGTGTTGGCAAGACTACCACCACCGTCAACCTTGCTACCTGTCTTGCCAAAGATTATGGCATGCGAGTATTAATCGTAGATCTCGATACCCAGATTAATGCTACCCTAAGCCTGATGCCTCCAGTCCAATTTGCTAAACTCAAGAAGGAAGACCGAACCTTAAAAAAAATAATTAATCAAGTCATTCAGTCACCCACTCAGGCATATATTCCCATTGAACAAGCGATTCAGCGCAATATTTGTCGAGTCGATGGACTAGATTTATTGCCAGGGGATATCGAAACCTACAATGATTTTCTATTGGCTGCATTGCTGTTTTCTCAGTCAAAGGATAATCCCCAAGAGTTTGAAAACAACTGGAATCAGCTAGAGAATTATTTAATTAAGCGTGCCCTTGAGCCAGTTCAACAAACCTACGATTTTATTCTATTGGATTTCCCTCCAAGTGAGAATATTATCACTCGTAGTGGAATTATTGCTAGTGATTTTTATATCATTCCTGCCAAACCTGAACCCTTATCAGTGGTTGGGATTGGCATCCTGGAAGAAGGTCAGATCAAAAAGCTCGTACAAAGCGATCGCTCTGGCATAACCCTGATTGGGATTCTGTTTTTCTCCCTTGGTCACGCCACCAATATGGCTACACAAGTCAAGAACCGATTGACCGATAATTTTGGGAAAGACAAAATTTTTAGTATAGAAATTCCCAGGAATGTTGCGGTTGCCAAAGCCGTGGATGAGTTTCGACCGGTAGTCATCAATGAACCCCAAGCAACTGGAGCCAAAGCCTTTACTGAATTCACGGCAGAATTTATCCAAAAATTATCAAGTATTATAACAAATAAATCTAAGAACTAGTTGAGCAGAAGGGTGTAATCGGGAATCGGGAATCGGGAATCGGGAATTGGGAATCGGGAATTGGGAATCGGGAATCGGGGTAAGAGTGTGGGGAGAGGAGGGAAGACGTATTTTTCGATTATTTTAGTATACAGCGCTTTTCATAACTATAAGCTACATAGGTTTTTTCCCAGATCCGCTGTTCTCTGTTCCCAGATCCGCTGTTCCCAGATCCGCTGTTCCCTAAAACCGAGGAATCTGTCCCTCATACCCTTTAAAACCGCTATATTCAAGACATTTTTGCTCATTTTTGAGGAAATTGGGAATTTAGGAGCAAGGCCAAAATCATGATTAAATCTTGGATGGTAATTGGACTGGTAACCCTGCTAGTAGCATTTGCTGGTAACTTAATCACCACACCCGAAGGAGTCAGATGGTTCTATCGCCTACGTCGTCCGCAATGGCTCACCTTCGAGAGAGCAATTCCCCTGATCTGGATAACTATCTTTATTTGCGGTGCTTGGTCAGCGTATATAGTTTGGGAAAATGACCCAGGTAGCCGAAGCACCTGGTTGCTGATGGGTTTATATCTACTACTAGAAATCATCACCATCGCTTATACACCCGTGATGTTCCTATTTCGTAGCCTCACAGTTGGCACCATTATTGGTGGCACAGGTGCCTTATTAAGTCTTATCCTGGCTTTACTGATTTATCCCGTATCCCTGGTGGCGTTTTTGTTACTACTTCCCTACATAATTTGGAGTCCGATTGGTACCTACACCACCTGGGAAATGAGGCGACTTAATCCAGGAGCAGCCTAATTTTTGGCGTTGCTTAATAATGGAATGATTTTAAGCGTTTTTAGGTGCGCTTGACCTAGGCACATCAGGCGTGGAACTGGCATCTTGCCAGTTTCAATATATTTTCTGGCGGGCAGGATGCCCACTCTACTCCTATTCATCGCTTGATTCACCAACGCCTAATTTTTTTTACCAGAAATTAGTAATCATCTGTGCCATAAACAGTTTTCCCATCAGGCATAACCGCAAATTGTAAATCAGCACCTTTTAGATTAGTACCCTTCAATACCGCATCTTGCAAATTGGCGTAACGCAAATTAGCTTTATAAAGGTTGGCACTAGTTAGATTAGCCTCCCTCAAAATTGCACCATAAATACTAGCATGACTCAAGTCAGCATGCTCCATATTGGCACCAGTCAAGTCAGCTTCTCGAAGCTCAGTACGATTAAGAATAGCAGCACTTAAATCAGCATTAGCCAATCGGATATTGAGCAGATTAGCATCACTGAGATCAGCACCTTTCAAGTTAGTATCTTTAAAATCAGCGCCATCTAAGTCAGCAGAGGTTAACTTCGCATTTTCCAAACGAGCACCAATCACTTTAGCATCTTTGAGTTTAGCCTTCTCTAGGTTACTATCGGATAAGTTAGCTTGGCTAAAGTCAGCTCTGCTAAAGTCAACTCCACTTAAGTCAACTCCACTCAAATCAAAACCCATGAGATCACACTCTACACAGGTCTTAGTTTTTAAGATTAATTCAAGCTTTTTTGTCTTGGCTTGTTGATGTTGAATGGTCTTACTGGAGTTATCATTAGTTTTTAGGGATATGCTGACCGGTTGCGCAGATGATAGATGAAGAGCAATTGCTATAGTTACCCCTAAGATAGCAGCAATGATTAAAGATAGCTTAATGTTCATAAACAAAAGCTTGCCCAGATTGACCCGAGAGTAGAAGCTCTACTGAGATAGATATAATATATTATTAGCCATACCGCCAAAAAAGTTTAAAGTTTTGTGTATAACAATAGCAGCTGTTTGCTGTAGTAAGAGGAGAGGCTTTGCCATAAGGGAGCGATAATAGAGCTAGTTTCCCGTTTGGTTGTTATCCCCCCTATGCTCCCTGGGTAGACTATAGGGTGTAGCCTAGAAAAAAAATAGTTACTTAAAAAATTTCTTTAATTATAGCATGACATGGCACGAGAGCGTAAAAATTGTAATCAGGCTATGCTGCTAAAAGCTGCCATTATAGATTACAGCGTGGCCAACTAGATGGCAGTTAGATTAAATCTTAAAAGTTACCCACCAAAGCGCGGAATTTAAGGATTAAGGAAGTTCCATTATGTTAGTTTGTCCCCAGTGTCAGTTCGAGAACCCAAATACCAACAAGTTTTGTCAACGATGTGGAACTTCCCTAACCGATAAAACTTGTCATGAATGCGCTAGCCAAGTGCCCCTAAATGCTGAAACTTGTCACAACTGCGGTGCGTTCACAGGAACGGTTTGGAGGGCAATTATTTCTAAGCAGCAAAATTCGGCAACCTCCCCGCAGTATTCTCCTCAAACCCCAGTTGAGGTGTCAACTGATCAGGCTACGGCAGTAGCGGTGTCGCAACCAGAGTCTGACCAGACCGAGAGGGAACTAACCCAGCCAGCATCATTCCTAGAAACAAGACAAGAGTGGCTAACGGAATCGGATACTATACTAACAGAGCCAGGGGATGATGGCACCTTGTCCCAAGCATCAACAGTCAACGCTGATGAAGCATCGATAAACAACAGAGGTGGCTGTGATCAAGTGGAACTAGAATCTGGAGAGGAGCCATTACTAGAGATTAGCCCAATACAGAAGAAACCTCAATCTACTGAAGCTTCCACCTGGTCAATTCTTAATCTCGAAAACCCAACTTCAGAAACAGCAACAATTGTCTATCTAGACCAAGGTAAGCGTTACAGAGTACTAGAACCTGAGAAACTCTCTCAGATAGGGGAAAGTAAGACAACAGACCATAGTATCTTTGTCACAGTTTTGGACTGCCAACCGTTACAAAAGTCTCCCCTAGAAACCCTGATTAATCAAACAAAATTGTCTCCAGAGAAATTCGATATATCGACAACCCAAGAGCAGCCAAAACCTTCCTCGAAAGAAAACGTAGACGTTTGGAAAGTCCTAGATATCCCACAGAGTGCTAAACCCTATTTGGCTCTCAAGGACTTATGTTATCCTAGTGTGCCAGAAATTCATGATGTTTGGCAGCAAAATGGTAAGGCGATAATCCTGCTAGAAAACCGTTCAGAATGGCAGTTACTGAGTAAGTTGTGGGGGTCAGAAGAGTTTTCTAAACTGCAAATCCTATACTGGCTCGATGAAATGGCAAAGCTTTGGCAAGCTCTAGAGCCTTGGCATTGTCGTCAGAGTCTGTTGGAACTGACGAATCTCCGGGTGGATGAAGACCAAGCACTAGGTTTGGAGCGTCTATATCCGGATATGGAGGAAAATCCGCTAACCTTAGAGGATTTGGGACAACTGTGGCAACGATTATTTAACGAGTCCCAGCGAACCCAATTTACCTCCTTGTCAACGGTTGTCCGGCAGTTGTGTACTAAGGAAATTGAAACCATTGAGGAATTGCGATCGCATCTGCAAGGGATTGCTGACGAACAAGAATCTGACCCATACGAATCCGGTATGGAATTAACTGAGGCTGTACTCTCAGAAATGGCAACGGCAGACACTGAACCTCCTGATAGCCAGGAATTATTGTCTGATCTACCAGGAAAAGAGCAACAAGGGGATGACATGCCAACGGTACTGTTGCCAATGAGCTTGCAGAGTCTCGATGATCTCGGTAGTACAGATATTGGTCATCAAAGAGATCATAATGAGGATTGTTTTGGCATCGAGACCCAACTCAAAAAGCAGGAAAATCCCATTGGTCGAACTATACAAGCTCGTGGTTTATATATTCTCTGCGATGGCATGGGAGGGCATGCGGCTGGGGAAGTAGCCAGTTCTATGGCAGTAGAGGTACTCCAGAATTACTTTAAACAAAATTGGCAAGACGAGTTTCCCACAGAAGATAGTCTCAGGAAATCGGTATATGTAACAAATCAAGCGATTTTCGATATCAACCAACAAAATGCTCGCTCTGGCAGCGGTCGCATGGGTACGACTCTAGTCATGATGTTGATTCAAAATACCAAGGTAGGGATTGTCCATGTCGGAGATAGTCGGGTCTATCGTCTAACTCGCAAACGGGGCTTAGAGCAAATCACTATAGACCACGAGGTGGGTCAACGAGAAATCCAGCACGGAGTAGATCCAGAGCTGGCTTACTCTCGCCCTGATGCCTATCAACTAACTCAAGCCCTTGGACCGCGCAGTGAGCAATTCCTAAATCCGGATGTGCAATTCATAGATATCGCAGAAGATACTATATTCTTACTTTGTTCTGATGGTTTGTCAGATAATGACCTGTTGGAAAATCACTGGCAAACTCACTTAGCGCCTTTACTAAGTTCCCGAGCTAGCCTCGATCAGGGTCTGGCTAACTTGATTGAGCTGGCAAATGAGCATAATGGTCACGACAACATTACACTAATCCTAGTTCGGGTGAAGGTGCGACCAAACTTGGCTCAACCAAAATTACATTAGGTGATTAGTTGTATGTGATTAGTCATTAGTTGTATGTGATTAGTCATTAGGTGATTAGTTGTATGTGATTAGTAGCTGCCAGTAGATTCTAGTTAGTCACTTTGGACAAAGGATAAAACCGACAAAGGATAAAACCCACAAAGGATAAAACCCACAAAGGATAAAACCCACAAAGGACTTTGGACAAAGGACAACTGACTATGGTCACACTGACCCTATTAGATCCGTTAAGCCCCACTCCAGTGCAGCAGTGGAGCTTTCAGAGCAAATCTACGATTCGCATTGGTCGTGCTCCTGATAATGATGTGATTGTCGATGACCCGATCGTGTCACGACATCACCTGGAACTCAGGGCTAGTGCTTCCCCATCGGGTCCGATGTGGCAGTTGGTCAATCAGGGTGCCAATGGCACCTTCCTCAATGGTGTCTTGGTTTCCCAGGGGGTGCTGCCGGAAAAGGCTCTGATTCAGCTAGCCCAGAAAGGTCCGAGGCTGGAATTCCAAGTTCAAACCCAGCAACTACCTTCCCTAGCACCCAAGCCCTTGACTGAGACTACTAAGCCATGCCAACACCAAGGCAATGCACCAGGCAATTTGTTCTGTATTCACTGTGGTCAACCCTTGGTGCCAGTCGAGGGAGTCATTCGCAACTACCATGTTTTGCGGACATTGGGACAGGGGGGAATGGGAACCACTTATCTTGCCTGGGACAAAGTTAACAGCAAGGATGGATACCCACTCCTACTAGTACTGAAGGAAATGAATGCTGACATGGCTCAAATTTCCAAGGCTCAAGAACTGTTTGAACGAGAGGCTCGCACCCTGAAAACCCTGAATCATCCCGGAATTCCGCAGTATTACGACTTTTTTGTGGAAGGGGGGAAAAAATACTTAGCAATGGCTCTGATCCACGGTGAAGATTTAGAAAAACGTGTCTTGAGCACTGGACCAATCACCTTGCCCCAGGCAGTAGAGTGGATGATTCAGACTTGCGATATCTTAGACTACATCCACGACCGCCAGCCGCCTCTAATCCACCGAGACGTTAAGCCCGCGAATTTGATGGTGCGCCATCGAGATAACCGAATTGTGATGTTGGATTTCGGTGCTGTTAAAGAAATTGGCACAATACCAGGCACACGGATTGGTGCCGAGGGATATAGTGCTCCTGAACAAGACCGAGGTCAGCCTTGCACTCAATCGGATCTTTACGCCATTGGCCCAACTCTAATATTTCTGCTCACCGGGGAAGCTCCTCTAAAGTATTATCAAAGGCGTAGTTCAGGATATCGGTTTGATGTATCAGGCGTTCCCACTGTTACTCCCCAATTAAGGCAAGTAATTGAGCGGGTTTGCCAACCAAGAGCTTGCGATCGCTACCAAACGGCAAAAGAGCTGATCCAGGCTTTGGTTGCTTGTATTTAGGAGTCGGCGTCTTAGAATATGAGCAGAAATTTCACGGCCAGAATTTGGCGATCCCTAGTGATTAGGATAAGGGGGGGCAAGGGAATCAAGAAAGGATATACTAACCTACCCGCGCTGTATCCTCATCCATAGCCAAGCTCCACCGATTGAAGCGTGGACACCAAACGGGAGCGAAACAAGTCAGATCAAGTCCGGTTAATTACTTCTAAAAATGGTTGATCCCCGTTGATCGCCTTTTGTCAATTGTCAATTTTCTATTGTTAATAGCAAATTGTTAATAGCAAATTGACCACTGACAAGTTTTAATTGTCAATTTTCTGTCAATTTTCATTCTTACGAACAACAGAGATCGATAAGTACTTAACCTGACACTGGATCAGATCATTCTTCGTCCCAGGCTTCCACAGCTAGTAAGTCACTGATCGGGTCTTGCATGGTAAACCCGAATTCAGTCAGTTCCTGTTTCCAGTGGGACCATTTGTCCCCATAGAGCAGGGCAATTTTCCAAAGGCTGTCACTGGGTTTAATAATATTGGATTCAGCCAGTGAACGCACATGGCGTTGCAACTTCACCATGGGGTGAGTAACTGTTTGAGTCATACTCTAAAATCTCTAAATCAATTCTGTTGTTGGATTGGCTTTTGCTAATACCTGAACTACAATGCTTCCCCTTTGCGTTAATGCGCCGATCTGTAGAGTTTTGTACGGCAAGGAAGCCCCTCTATACTCTTTTAGCGCAATCGGATGCATTTAAGCAAGCCCGATTTGGGTAAATGTACGGGAATCCCTACTTTAACGCTAACCATGGACACGTAGTCAGGTTATGATAGTAGATAGAGCCCAAGCAAGTTAGAGGCAATTACAGCAGTTTTTCCATGACCCAACCACCACACCTTGTTCCCTATGGTTCCTGGAAATCCCCTATTACCGCTGACATGATTGTTCAAAGCAGCGTTAGGTTGGGCAGCATTGCCCTTGATGAAAAGGATGTTTACTGGATTGAAGGGCGACCTGCGGAAGCTGGACGCAATGTAATCGTGCGACGCACCCCTGATGGCAAAACTGTTGATCTGACTCCCGAGCGCTTCAATGCTCGTACTCGGGTTAACGAGTATGGTGGTGGTGCTTTTGCGGTTAAGGATGGCACAATTTACTTCTCTAATTTTGCTGACCAACGTCTGTACCAACAAACCCCAAGCTCAAAACCCCAACCCCTAACCCCCATAGCTAACTGGCGCTATGGTGATGGGGTAATTGACCAGCAACGGGGACGTATAATCTGTGTGGGAGAAAACCACACGGTGGATGGGGAACCAGTCAATACCTTGGTTAGCATCAGCCAAGAAAACGGTGAAGATATTCAAGTGCTAGCCTCTGGCTGTGACTTTTACTCCTCGCCGCGCCTAAGTCCGGATTCCTCTAAACTCGCTTGGCTAACCTGGAATCACCCCCATATGCCCTGGGATGGTACTCAACTATGGGTAGCTCCAATCTTAACCGATGGTTCTATAGGTGTTGCAGAGCCTATTGCTGGTGGGGGGGATGAGTCGGTATTTCAGCCAGAGTGGTCACCAGATGGTGTCCTTTACTTTGTTTGCGATCGCACTAATTGGTGGAATCTCTACCGCTGGCAACCAAGCCAAGGGGCAATCGAACCCCTGTGTGAAATGGAAGCCGAGTTTGGACTACCCCAGTGGGTCTTTGGTATGTCTACTTATGGCTTCGATGGTGCCAATCGAATCATATGTACCTATACTCAGGAAGGAAACTGGCATTTAGCTAGTATTGACCTAAAAACGAAGCAGCGGTCGGTGATTGCTACACCATACACCAGTATTTCCGACCTAAAGGTAGCTGATAATCAAGCGGTTTTTATCGCTGGTTCTGTAACAGAAGCAAGCGCTATTGTTCAGTTGGACTTGACAAATGGACAAATAAATGTACTGAGGAGTAAGCGTGAGTTAGCTATCGATACTGGCTATCTATCGCAGCCTGAAGCGATCGCATTTCCCACAACTAATGGACTGACCGCCTATGGTTTATTCTACCCACCACAAAACAAAGACTACACTGCACCAACCTCCGAAAAACCACCCCTAATTGTCAAAAGCCACGGTGGACCTACGGCAGCGACTTCCAGTACCTTTAACCTAAAAATTCAATACTGGACCTCTCGTGGTTTTGCCATCCTAGATGTCAACTATGGAGGCAGTACTGGCTATGGGCGGGACTATCGTCAACGCCTTAAAAACAACTGGGGAATTGTGGATGTTGATGACTGCACCAATGGAGCAAAGTACCTAGCTGAGCAAGGACTAGTTGATGGTGAGCGACTGGCCATTGCAGGGGGAAGTGCTGGGGGTTATACAACTCTAGCTGCTCTGACATTCCGAGATGTGTTTAAAGCTGGCGCTAGCTACTACGGTGTAAGTGATTTGGAGGTACTAGCCAAGGATACCCACAAATTTGAATCCCGGTATCTAGATGGCTTGATCGGTCCTTATCCAGAACGTAAAGATTTATATCAACAGCGATCGCCTATTCATTTCACAGACCAACTTTCGTGTCCTGTAATTTTCTTCCAGGGGCTAGAAGACAAGGTAGTCCCCCCTAACCAAGCAGAAATGATGGTGGCAGCTTTGAAGGCTAAGGGGTTACCTGTAGCCTATGTTACCTATGAAGGGGAGCAACACGGTTTTCGTAAAGCAGAAACGATTAAACGGACTCTGGAAGGGGAGTTGTATTTTTACTCCCGGGTATTTGGATTTGAGCTAGCAGAGGCGATAGAACCTGTAAATATTTATAATTATTAGTTATTAGTTGAGTTATTAGTCATTAGTCATTGGTTAATTGCCTTGATCAATTAAGTTAGTCTGTAGACATGGAGCAACACCTGCGAAGTAAGCCAATGTCAGTATTTGTCTATTGGTTTCGATATTATTGTTCACCATAAACTCATCAACAATGACTAGGCAGGAAAGACAATCAATAACCAGTGAGTTACAAACTCAGGCAATCATTCTCGGTGGATGGGTCGCTCTGATGTGGATTGTAGAGCTGGTGGATATATTCATTTTTGGAAGGAAACTTGATCTATATGGCATCATTCCCCGCAACCCAATTGGGCTGCGGGGTATTTTATTTGCCCCTTTTCTCCACGGTGGTTTTTCTCATCTGATTTCCAACACTATACCTTTTCTTGTCCTAGGCTGGTTTGTAATGTTGCAAGAAACTAGCGACTTTTTCGTAGTTACCAGCATCACCATGGTGGTTGGTGGTCTTGGGGTTTGGCTGTTGGGCGCTCCCAATTCAGTTCACATTGGGGCAAGTGTGCTGATCTTTGGCTACCTAGGTTTTCTGCTATTTAGAGGCTTCTTTGAACGAAACCTACCCTCAATTTTTCTATCAATTCTAGTCGGCTTCCTCTATGGTGGTTTAGTTTGGGGTGTCTTACCTTCACAGCCCCATGTATCTTGGCAAGGACATTTATTTGGTTTTATCGGCGGTATCCTAGCCGCACGTCTACTGGCAAGGCGTAAACTCTCTTCGTAGTGCTAAGTTGTGAGTGCTCAGTGGGAAAGTGAAACCAGACCATACAGGAAATGGCTCAAAAACAGAAATTCCCTCATCTTGTGGGTTCAAAATGGACAGCTAAACAGAAAACTTGGGGCTGGCGGCATTTCCAAGTGGTCAATCGTAAAAACCAAGGAAAGTGGGTGTTTGCTGAAATGGTGGCTTCTTGTGACCCGAATGTCCGTTTTTGGCTGAATGCTAAACAGCTTAAAGATCCTGGCTTGTGGCAAGCAGGCTGGAAATCTTTAGCCGAAATCGAAAGCGAAGAGTAACCAATCCCCGTTGATATAGTATCAACGGGGATTTTGAATCAAAATCTCCTAAAAATCTGTCCCATCTGGCGATATCCCTATCTCCCCATCAATCTACAAGATTGATGGGTATTCAACCGGACTTGATATAAGACGGAACTTTCATGCCCATGCATAAATCCCACAAGCTTCCAGTTTCCCCTGACCAACCCCCTACTCGGTCAAGCAGAAATCCTTGGTGCAGATGATTAAGGGTATTGGCTTTAAGCTAATAGTAATAGGTTTTAGGTATTTTGTATCGTTAGTGATGGGGGTAAAGATGTTTGTCACACAACGGTTCCGGTTGAAAGCAGCATCTGATTGATAACATAAATGGCACGCTCCTTGAATTCAAGGCAAGCTAGTAATTGTTTATGGTTAAGTGTTTATTGTTTATTTGAGTTTTATGGTCATGGATGGAATCAATAAAGCAGAAATGCGGGAAAGACTGGGAAATCTTGAGAAGATACGTGATATAATAGTAGGCTCTAAGCTGCGAGAGTATGATACTCGCTTCACGAAGATAGAGTCTGACTTATCTATGTGGCAGCAGGAAATACGCGATCGCGTTGAGCAGATCAAAACGACTCTCTCAAAAGAAATGGCTGCTGCTGTAGATTCCCTGGAAAAAAAAATAAGTACTCTTAGTTTAACTGCAGCCGAAGAGAGGAATGAGATTCAGGAGCGGGTTGAGCTGCTCAACAAAAAGTTTTCTAAGAGTATTGAGGTGCTCGACGAGACAGTCTACAAGCAGTCAACCTCCCTAAAGAAGGAACTTTCAAAAACTAAAGAACAGCATCAGCAAGATGTGATCAATCTCAGAAAGCAGATCTTGGCCGAGCTGGAAACTAAATTTGCACAGCTCAAAGATGCCAAAGCCTCGAAAGCAGATCTCGGAGACATGTTGTTAGAGTTGGGTTTGAGGCTCAAAGGGACTGAATTGGTTCCAGCACTCAAAGAAGCTAGTGATGGGTGGTCTGGGTTACCACAGACCAAAGGTCATAATGGTACGGTCATGGAGAAAACTGCTACTAATGATGACGAGCATCTCCAGTTAATCAAGCAAACTCAGACTTTGGAATAGACTTGGCACAGTCCGGCAATGTCAGTAACAAAAATTAACTTGATTTTCTCGCTAAGATTAGTTTTAAATCAAGGTGCGTTCGCGTAGCGGCTCTTTCAGAGCATCGCTGATTTTTGCAAAAGGTTAAATAGTAACGGATAGCCACCAGTGGCATTTTCAAACCAAAATCCGGCTGATGCCTCTCAGCCGGAAAATTCTAGATCAGAGTCAATTGAGGTCAATTCGAGTACAGAAGACGAGTTGAAGGATTTACTTAATTTACTCGTTGACCTCAAGATTATTGATCACAGGGATAAACCTAGCCAACATCCTAACTCTAAGCAGCAAGGGATGACCTCTGATCAGCGAGACACTATTAAACAATCCGATTCATCCGGTGACCTTGAGGTTCCGGCTATTGAACCTCAAACTGACCGTGGGAGTAGCAGCCTCCCGTCTAGGGTTCAGGAGAAAGAACCATTAGCTCAAGAAAGGGATCAACCCCAATCCTTCGGTGTCAAAGTTTTTCCCGATCAGAACCCATCACCACAGCTTCCTACACCAAAGGAGCATCTGCCGCAAATGCCTCAAAATTCCGAAGATCCAGTATTAGCTGAGAAGTTAGTCCAATCCGAAACCACAAAAACCAACCAAGACCTGCAATCAAAGTCTGATCACGACACCTCCCAGGAATTAGACACCTTGGCTGAGATTTTACAAGAACTGGTGATATCTCCAGAAATGGCAGAGTTTCGTGACCAGATAGAAAGGCTAGCCCAGAGACAAGGCAGGCTTGAGCATCGGATTTATCAACCTCAAGAATTGATTAATCTATTGCTACCAGTGATGGCTAAGCTCCTGGATCTCACAGTAGCTCAGTTCAGTACCTCGGTTACCGATTCCCTGACTCCCATCATTGATGAAGTCATTGACCACAGAACTCAACAGGATAAAGTGTGTGTGGGAGAAGCGATCGCTCCGGCAGTTCCAATAGCTATTTCCTCCCGGATCATGGAGTGTCCAGAGGAAGTTGGGTTTGCGATCGCACCAGAAATGGCAGCAGCGATCCGGCAACAGATTATAATTGAGCGAGACGCCATGGTAAATGCTCTGTATCCGGTCATTGGCAGTACCATTTCCACATACTTAGCAGAAGAAATCCGAGCTATCAATGAGAAACTGGAAAATGCCCTCAGCGTTGAAGCAATTAAGCGCAAGATTCGCGCTAAGGTGCAGGGAGTTTCTGAAGCGGAATTGCTGTTTCGGGAGGTGATGCTGTTTCGGGCGCGAGCGATCTTTTTGATTCATAAAGACTCTGGTTTAGTGATTGCTGAGGTACAACCCTCTGACAGCCAGCACCTAGAGTCAGATATGGTAGCAGGGATGCTCACCGCTATCCGTAGCTTTGTCAATGACTGTATCGCTCAGTCTGGGGATGTGGCAGAAATCGATGCTATTGACTATGGTACATCCAAGATCATCCTGGAAGTAGAGGGATACTGCTACCTGGCGGTGTTAGTTCAAGGGGAACCCACCCACCAGTTCATTAATCAGTTGCGGGAAAGCCTAGAAACTATTATTACCCATTATGGTAAACCGATCAAGTCTTTTGATGGATATCATACAACTATCCCGGTGGGAGTCAAGGGAATTTTACAAAATTTATTAGATCAATCCCTTAGTCAAGGGCGTCGTGATACTCAGGAAAATCGGAAAAAAGGCAAGAAACCGCCAGCCTTATTGGTGGTTGGCTTGGGGCTTCTGGGTTTAATCGCTGTATTTGGGGGAATTTATCAGCATAGGGCTAAAATAAACCGTCGCATTGAGCAAAAAACTCAACTTGCCCTCGCCTATTATGCCCCAGAAGTGTCTGATTATGGTTTAACAGTTAAAGCCAATCGCCAGAGACTAAAGCTAGCTGGACAGCTACCGAATCAGGCTCTGCGCTCAAACGTCGAGCAAATTGCCAAAGCTGCGGCCCCTAACTTAGCGTTGGATAATCGAATTGAGGTGATCGAACTCCCTTATACTGATGAGTTAACCAAAGCTCAAGTCCAACGGGTGAGAAACACCTTGAATCAAATGGATGGAGTGGTAATTGTAGCATCTTATACAGAAGGCAGGGTGACCGTAAAAGGAGCGATACTCTATGCTAAAGATTTCCCTAAGATTACCGAAGCCTTTGAGAACATTCCTGGTGTCAAGTCGGTCGAGAACAATTTACAACTCCACGGATCAGACCTTACCAGCCGGATCTACTTTGATCTTGGTTCAGCCCAGTTGAAACCAGAGGATATAGGCACTAAAATCCGATCAATTAAGGAATTTCTGGAGCGGTATCCTCAAAAGCACCTGAGGATAATCGGCTACGCCGATCCTAGGGGTCAACTTACCGAAAATCAGGGATTGGCACAACAACGAGCCCAAATGGTAAAAGATGTGCTTGTTCAGCAAGGCATTGATCCCAAGCGGCTGCAAGTGCGTGGGGTTGGCAAACGCCCCCCAGATGTTGATGCTAGTCAACCGCTGTGGTTAAATCGATGTGTCGTATTTGATCCGTTTACCAAGAAATCCAGTTGAAAGCCCCTTTGGTTTAGCTAGGAGATCACAACAAGTTATGGACTTTAGTCCCTTGTATATTAAATGTGTATTAAATCTCAAATCAGGAGGTGATCCAACTACTGCAATAGATCACTAACACTAAAACCATAGTGCTGTCTGGGAACATACGGTCGGTGAGCAATTAGGTGTTCAAGTCCGCTGAAGAAATCATATCGTAAACTTGTTCAGATGTGGAGCCACGCCCATCTCTTAACAACTGTTTACAATCCCCGAGAGTTCAAACCAGTTGTCAGCAACCAGTAACAATGTCCACTATTGATCGAAAAATTTGCCTAGTTGGAGACTTTGGTGTAGGCAAAACTAGCCTAATCCGCCGATTTGTGGAGGGTGTGTTTAGTGACCAATATCTTTCAACAGTCGGAGTGAAAATTTCCCGCAAAATCATAAAATTTAAGGATGAAACCCGATCAGAACTGCTGGATATAAAATTGATGATTTGGGATTTAGAAGGTCATACTAAATTTAAGGGAATTTCACCAACTTATTTAAAAGGAGCTCAGGGTGCAATTATTGTTGCTGATGTAACTCGCATGGAAACCATTGAGCACATTGTTCATCATATCGATCTGTTTTTATCAATCAACCCTTTGGGATTGATGGATA
>NZ_JAAHFV010000093.1:0-18649 GCF_010672755.1 Moorena sp. SIO1F2 | reverse complement strand
GTTTACAGCCTTAAGTTGGTAGCTCTGATTATGACCAGGTATTTTTCTTGTGAAAATACTAGACTAATTTGTGAAGATCATGACCATGAGGTTGCCCAAATCTAATCAATCAGAAAAACGTGATTAATAATTGCTACCAACTTAAGGCTGTAAACCTTATCTATCAATGGTTATAGCATCTGGGTAATTGAGCTAATCATGGTCGGCATTCTGCCCCCGTTTACCATATTTTAGTTTTTTTTGATAATCATAATTATTTTAAGTTAACTAACTTGTGAAAATACGGATATCTTTTGTGAAACTTTTTTAAAGTTATCAATAATTTTACGGATGACGATTGACATTGTAAGTGAATAGACGGATGATAAATGAGGGATTTTACTCCAGGCACAGATTTTGACCTATGGATCAAGTACGGATAACTCCCAGAGACTCTAATTAATCAAACAGATCTAAGGAGTTTATGGCCAGAGTAGCTAGTCTGTTTTGGTACTTGATTCAACGGCAAGACGTCCGTGTTGTTACCTATAGTGTTCTGGGGAGACTATTTATCCTAAATTTTCTCCTAAATTGGTGAGACGACATCATCTCATCATTGCTTTTTCCTAGGTAACCAATCCGATCGGCAACGACGTTTGGCTACCTTTCAATCTACCGTCCAATTTTTAGACCTCTTGCATAAAAAGCCAACAACAGGGTGATAACTACTGTAGTTACCTCGTAGAAATTGACTTTTGCAAAAGGTCTTTTGAAAAACAACCAGTCACGGGTGTAAATATGAAAAATTTATTTTCGGCTCACCATCAAGGGCTGAAAAAACGGCAGCATCTATCCTCGCTCCTAACCATTGGAGTAACAACCGCAGGGCTATCCCTGGGCTTACCAGCACAAGCCATAGAGCTAACACTAGACAACAGCGCTAATCTCTGGGTGGATCAAGCCTTAAGGGCAGTAGAAAATAACCCGCCATTGGGACCAACAGGAGCCTCCCGGGCTTATGGCATCTTGGGTACTGCTATGTACGATGCCTGGTCGGCTTATGAAGGAACGCCGATTAGTACCACTCTTGGGGATACTCTGCAACGTCCTGATATTGAAAACACCCTGGAAAATAAGTCCCTAGCGATTAGCTATGCGGCTCATAGTGTCCTCTCGGATCTTTTTCCTTCTGAAGTTGCTTCCTTCGATGCCCTTCTGACTGATCTGCGATCGCTTGCTAGCAACTCTGCTTCTATCCCTACTGCTACCGAAGTTGGTAACACAGTAGCCAACAGCTTATTGCAGTTCCGACGTCAGGATGGTTCCAACCAGTTAGGGGATGACCCGAGGGGTACACTTGGTGTTCCTTACTCCGATACCACTGGCTATCAGCCCGTCAACGGTCCCGATAACATCGTCGATATCACTCGCTGGACACCAGAGCGGGTACCAATTGACAGCCCGGATGCCAGACTGCAACGGTTTCTTACTCCCCAGTGGGGCAACGTTACTCCCTTTGCCTTGAGCTCTGGGTCTGAATTTAGACCACCAGCACCAGAACCTTTTCTGCTTGTAGAGGGTACTCTGAATCGGGAGGAACGTACTGTCACTCTTGAGGATGGCACAGAGGTTAGTCTGGTTAACGAAGACGGCGAGGTTAATACTGACGTTGTTAACCCTGGGTTTATCGAGCAAGCTGAACGGCTCATTGAGGTTAGCGCTAATCTCACCGATGAGCAAAAACTAGTAGCTGAGTTTTGGGAAGACCCCTCTGGCACTCCTTACCCTCCTGGAACTTGGATGGGTTTTGGTTCATTCATCTCGGAACGGGATGACCAAACCCTAGATGAAGATATCCAACTTTACTTTGGTCTGGGGAATGCGGTTTTGGATGCTGGTATTGCTACTTGGGAAGCAAAAGTTTTCTACGACTATACTCGTCCCGTCCGAGCCATTCGCGAACTCGGTGAGCTGGGCTTAATTGGTGAATTCGATGAGGATTTGGGAGGCTTTGCCATCGAATCCTATGGTGGACCAGGACTAGGAACCGTAAGGCTATTAGCCAGTGATTTCATTACCTACCAAACTCCTGGTGCCGATCCATCCCCTCCCTTTGCGGAATTCACCTCAGGACATAGTGCTTTCAGTGCTTCTGCGGCTGAAATTTTCAAGCTATTTACCGGTAGTGATGAATTCGGCAATTCAGTAACCTTTGCCCCTGGTGCCTCTCGTTTTGAACCTGGTTTGACTCCTACGGATGAAGTCACCCTATTTTGGGAGACATTTTCCGATGCTTCTGATGAAGCTGGTATTTCTCGCATCTACGGTGGCATTCACTTCGATGATGGAGATTTACTCGGCAGACAGTTAGGCCGAGACGTTGGTGGCAAGGTCTATGACCGGACCTTATTCTTCATCAATGGTGGTGTGAAAGTTCCCGAGCCTACTTCTGTATTGGGTATGTTAGTATTTGGTGCGTTTGGTGCTGCTTCCATGCTCAAAGGAAAACGGGGAAATTAATCTCACCATCAATCTCACTAACATTATCTAAAAATCTTCCCAAGGGAAGTTTAGAAACCCTTGGTTTCTGATTAACCTAAAAAAAGAAAAGGGAAAAGGTTTCATAACAGTTCAGGTTTCGCCAAATACCTTTTCCCTAGCTGAAATCCCCCCAATTTTGGGGGGATTTCAGCTAGGATACAAAACAAATCTGGCTCTGGCAACTGAATTCTCTAATACAATCACCACGATACACAACGATGACATCAGTTGAGGATTCAACCGAGGATTCCAGTATAACTCTCGACAACTTACCCGATGATTGCGGACTGCCCAAGGGTAAATCATAGTAATCCATCAGAATTCTTGCCTAGTAACCAATAATACTGAATGATGATAAATAGTGTCATGGCAAGATCACGTTCATAAATGGGATTAGTCATTAGTACAGTCAATATGAAAGGTGGTGTGGGCAAAACCACCCTCACCGTCAATTTGGCGACTTGCTTAGCCAAAAATCATAATAAGCGGGTTTTGGTGGTCGATTTAGATACCCAAATTAGTGGAACCTTGAGCTTAATGCAGCCCCAAGCATTTGCTAAAGCTAGAAAAGGGAGGCGGACATTAAGTCGATTAATCGACAAAGTCACTAAACCTAGCTATCGCAGTCGCTTAACAATTGAGGATATTATTCAAACTGATAATTGTGATATCAAAGGATTGGATTTATTGCCAGGAGATATTGAGCTTTATGATGAATATGTAGTTTCTGATCTACTCCATAAGCAATCTGTTCAGGAAGGGGAGGTGGAATTTAGTAAGGTTTGGAGCCGCTTTGAAAGTCTATTAATCAAAGGGATATTAGAGCCGATTATCCCTAACTATGACTTTATTATTTTAGATTGCGCTCCTGGGTACAATCTTTTGACTCGCAGTGGCATTGTGGCTAGTGATTTCTATCTGCTACCAGCCAGACCAGAACCTTTATCTATTGTAGGAATTCAACTCCTAGAAAGACGGATTGCCAGGCTCAAAGAAAGTCATCAGCAGGATAGTCCTCTTAACTTGCAGCTGTTGGGGATTATCTTTATTTTGTCAGGCGGAGGACTAATGGGTAGGTACTATAAGCAAGTGATGAGGCGAGTTGATAACGATTTCGATAGCAACCAAATTTTTCAAATTCGCATTCCCATGGATGTTAATGTTGCTAAAGCCGTGGATAGTTTTAGTCCTGTAGTTATCGCTCATCCTAATTCTGCTGGCTCTAAAGCGTTCTTCAAGTTGACAGAAGAATTTTTGGTTAAGCTTGGGGCAATTAAAACTACCGAACAAATCAGGGATGAATAAATCAGGGATTAGTGTTGAATCTCCAATCCCTGATCTGGCTAATAGTGCTAACCGTCCTTAGCAATCTTTAAATCACCAATAACTTACAAGTTAGTTCACAAGTCACCTCAGAAGTTACCAGCTAAGGCAGCATTACAGCGTTCGCAGATGGTAGGATGCTCAGCAATTGTACCTACTTTAGAACCGTAGTTCCAACAGCGATCGCATTTTAAGCCTTCTGCATTGACTACCCCTAGCGCTATAGTTTCTGATTCAGCCCTATAGGCTGCTGTTTGTATAGCTTCTAGGGAATCTACTAATTCTACTTGAGAGGCTAAGAGCAGATAGCGCAATTCATCCACTTGATTTCCACTCAGGCTATCGGAAGGATTCATGGCTTCCAGGCGCTGCTTTAATTGTTGATCTTTAACATAAAGCAAGACCTTAGCATCTAGAGATGAACCAATCATCTTTTCCGCTCTGGCTTGTTCAAGTACTTTATTGACTTCTGTGCGGATGGTGCGCAAGGTTGACCAGGACGCTGCTAGTTCAGGATTTTTCCATTGCTCATCTAATTTGACCCAACCTGACTCAAATACGGATTCATGGGATTTCTGATAAGGTAGGTATTGCCAGATATCCTCTGCCATATGACAGAGTACAGGTGCGATCGCTTTAGCTAAATTTTCTAGTGCTATTTGTAGCACTGTCTGACAACTGCGCCGCCGTGGTGAGTTGCGAGCACTGATATAGAGTCGATCCTTGGCAATATCAAGATAGAAGTTAGACAGGTCTACTACACAGAAGTTCTGCACGCTCTGGAAGAACCGGAAGAATTGATAACTCTCAAAGGCATCAGTTACATCTTCAAATACCTCTGTGATCCGGTGTAGCATGTAGCGGTCTAATTCCGGTAACTCCTGAACAGGCACCCTATGCTTCGCTGGGTCAAAGTCATGAAGGTTGCCTAGCAGGAAACGGGATGTATTGCGAATTTTGCGATAGACATCGGCTAGTTGCTTGAGAATACTCTGAGATATTGGAACATCTGAGGAATAGTCTACAGAAGATACCCACAATCGCAGCACATCAGCTCCGTAGGGGGGTTCTTTTTTCTGGTTTTTACCACCCTCGATGATTATAGCTGGTTCCAAGATATTCCCCAAAGACTTACTCATCTTGCGCCCTTGGTCATCTAGAACAAAGCCGTGGGTTAAAACCGTTTTGTAGGGGGCATAGCCATTGCTAGCTACACTGGTGAGTAAGCTGGACTGGAACCAACCCCGGTGTTGGTCTGATCCTTCCAAGTAAATATCCACGGGATAGCGTAATTCTTCCCGTTGCTCCGCCACAGCTGCCCAAGAGGACCCGGAGTCAAACCAGACATCCATGGTATCGTTACCCTTGCGGTAGGTCTTACCATTATTGCGATAGGATTCTGGTAACAATTCCTCTACTGATAGTTCCCACCAGGCATCGGAACCTTTCTCAGCAATAATGCCTTGGACGTAAGCAATGGTTTCTTCATTGAGCAGGGGTTCGTTAGTTTCTTCGTCGTAGAATACCGGAATTGGTACACCCCAGCTCCGTTGGCGGGAAATGCACCAATCGGAACGATCCGCCACCATCGGGGTAATCCGGTTTTGTCCTTGGGCAGGGATCCATTTTACGGATGCGATCGCATTTATTGCTTCATCCCGGAATCCCTCTACTGAAGCAAACCATTGTTCTGTGGCTCTAAAGATAGTTGGCTTTTTAGTGCGCCAATCGTAAGGATATTTATGAACATACGGTACCTCTTTCAGCAATGATCTAGCTGTGTTCAGTGCCTCAATGATGGCTGGATTGCCATCCTTGAGCACATTCAACCCAGCAAACTGTCCCGCTTCTGCCGTAAACTTCCCATCTGCATCTACTGGCGAAAGGATAGGTAAGCCATAACGCTGACCCACACCATAGTCTTCTTGACCATGACCAGGAGCCGTGTGGACTAAACCTGTACCCGATTCAGTGGTGATGTAATCCCCACCAATCACAATGTTGCTTTCCCGCTCAAATAGGGGATGCTGGTAAGTACAATTTTCCAACGCCTCACCCTTAACAGTCGTTTTGACCGTAAGTGGAGTTTCCAGAGTAGCTGATAGTTTTTCTACCAAATCCGCTGCTACTAATAAGAATTGGGATTGGTTAGTTTGGGAACCCCCTTCCACTACCGCATAGGTCAGTTCTGGATTAACGGCTACTGCCAAATTTCCAGGGATTGTCCACGGAGTCGTCGTCCAGATCGCCACACCTAGATTTGGCAAAAATGGGTCTAAGATCTCCTTTATCCCTGGCGCTGCCTTAGTCATTGGGAAAGCAGCATAGATACTTGGGGAGGTATGACCTTCCGGATATTCTAACTCCGCTTCCGCTAGGGCTGTTTTAGAACTGGGACTCCAGTGAACTGGCTTGAGACCTCTGTAGATGTAGCCCTTCAATACCATCTGACCAAATACCCCAATTTGAGCCGCTTCGTACTGTGGGTTTAAAGTCAGGTAAGGATTTTCCCAGTCTCCCCATACTCCATAGCGCTGGAAACCTTTGCTTTGCTGCTCTACTGTTTTCAGGGCAAATTTCTTGGCTTTCCGGCGCAGTTTTATCGGAGTCAGCTGTTGACGCTCCTCTAGCTTCATGGCTTGCAAGACTTTCAGCTCAATAGGCAAGCCATGACAGTCCCAACCAGGGACATAGCGAACTTTGCGACCTTGCAGCAGTTGGTATTTATTAATGATGTCCTTGAGGACTTTATTCATGGCGTGACCCATGTGCAGAGAGCCGTTGGCGTAGGGGGGGCCATCATGCAACACGAAAATCTCGCCAGGATTAGTTTGTGACAGGCGCTCATAAATAGTTTGCTCTGCCCAAAACTGTTGGAGTTCTGGTTCTCGCTTGATAGCGTTTGCCCGCATATTAAACTCAGTTTTGGGCAGATTTACCGTATCTTTATAGCTTTTGGATGCTGTCACAGTTTCAAGGCGAAATTCTAGTAGATCAGTTGATTAGATTGCTATAACCCAATTTAACGTGTTAACCGCTGAGTGTGTAATGCTGAGTCGTTACAGGCAACATTACACAATCAACGGTCAACAAAGGATATATATCTATATAATATATCTCTCTTCTTTTTATTGGCAGCAATCTTGCCAACCTTCAAGTTTCCCAAGGAAGAATGGTGGGATTTTTTAGAAATCGGTTGTTTCGGGGTTGAAGCTGGTGGTAGCTTTTATGTTGCGCTCGATTTTTATTCCACCTTGGGATTATTAGGTAGTGGGGCTTTTGCTTCTGGTGCGATCGCTTCTGGTTTCTGGTCTGGCTCCTGACTTGACTCTGGCTGTGGGGGGGGTGAGTCTTCCTTAGCCACTGCTACTGGTTGGGGGGTTTCTGTCTTAGGGGGAGTCGTTTCAGCGGAATCTGAGGTTTTAGTGTCATCTGTTTCTAAAACCGCTTCTTGGGTAGTGGATGGTACCGTAGTTGCTTGATCCGCTGCAGGGCTTGGTTGGGCAGTTTTAGGATTAGTTTCCTGGGTGGGCGACGCCATGGTGGTATCTGCCGGTACAGCAGGAGTTCGGCCTGAGTCTTGGCGTTTGCCCAAAAGATTGCCAAAAAAGCCAGTTACTTTAGCTAGTAGCCCTTTTAATGACTCAAGTGGCAGTATTTCTTGAATCTTGGTGATAAATTCAGCTTGACTTGGGATAGGGGTTTGTTGTTCAACCGGTATCAAGGCTCGTCGCAAGGTCAAGGTTTGCCAACCCAACCAGCCTACCAACGATACACCCGCAATTTGACCGATTAAGACGCCGCCAGTAATGCGTCCAGCACAAATCCATAACACTAGAGCGTAGAATAATCCAACTCCACTCCAGATAAAGTCATATTTACGATGGACCTCTGGTAAAAAGAAGGCAGCTAGGTAAAAGACTAAGCTACCAAGAGCAATAACTAACGCCAAGAGGTATGCCAGCATTTTCGGAGTACTCCTTACGTGCTTCTTTACTCATCATGAAGCAAAATGTTGCCTCATATACAAATTATCTATCAATTAATCACTCATCTAAGCTTCACCACACTCACTTTACCCAGTATAGTGTGGGGTTTGAGTACTCCTACTTTAAACAATTGCGATTAGTACCGAATACGGGGGTCAATCAAAGCATTAACAATATCAATGGCAATACTTGCGATTACCACAATAGTGGCGAAGAATACCATAATCCCTTGCACCGTCGGGTAATCCCGTCCAGAAATTGCCTCATACAACCGATTCCCTAACCCTGGCCAAGAGAATGTTACCTCTGTCAACACTGCTCCACCTAATAAAGCAGCTAAGGTCAACCCGAGCACTGTAATCACAGGAATCATGGCATTTTTCAGGGCATGGGCAAAAACAATCCGCCTTTCGTGAATACCTCTAGCTCTGGCCGCTTCTACATAATCAGCCTTGAGAGTTTGCTTCAAGTTTACCCGCACAATCCGTTCAAAGATGCCACTCAACAGCAGCCCTAAGGTAATACTGGGTAAGGCTAAATAATAGATAGCAGTGAAAAACTGAACTAAATTACCACTAAAGAGACTATCTATTGTATATAGACCAGTAAATCCTTCTGGTGTTGCTAGGGTAATGGGATAGCGAGTACCGATGGGAAACCAACCCAGCTGAACAGAGAAAATTAACTGCACCACCATCCCCATCCAAAACAGAGGGATGGAGTAAGTAATAATGCCAAATAATCTACCCCCTACATCCCAAACTGTTCCGCTGCGGGATGCCGCTAAAGTACCGACTCCTATACCAACTAAGAACGCTATGGCCATGCCGCATACTGATAGTTCAACAGTGGCGGGGAAATGTTGTTGAATAATCTCCCAGACTTTTTGACCTTGGCTAGTGATTGAGGTACCTAGGTCTAAACGTAGCAAGGATCCTAAGTAGCGAATATACTGCAACCACAACGGGTCAGCTAATCCTAATTGTTGTCGGTAGTCTTCTTTAACCCTATCTGGAGCACGATTCCCTAATACAGCATCTACCGGATCTCCTGGGGTAGCTCTGAGCAGAAGAAATACTAGGGTGGTAATGGTCCATAGCATCAGGGGCGCTAGGAGAAGACGGATTATTATGTAGTATTTTAGGGCTTTAGCACGGGACATAAGCAATCGGGAATCGGGACATAAGCAATCGGGAATCGGGAATCGGGAATCGGGAATCGGGAACTTTTGATCAAGTAGTTTTTGATTAACTTGGTATCTTGAAAGACATTGTTGCTTAATGAAAAGCTAATTTTATAAAAGTTTAAGTTGCTTTTTAAACTATTGATAATCCTTTATTTCAAAGCTTTTACATATAATTAATTTATTATGATAAAATATCGAAAATTATAGGGTATATAATTATTTTTTAAATCAATTATAAATTATAAATTATAAATTATAAATTCCTTTTTTGATCAAAATTGACCACTCTTGAAACAGAGCTAATTAACAATTATCCCAAGCAACGGTATAAATGTTCTTTCCATCGGGGTGCATCGATAGACCAGATTACATTCATGTTTGGTGTTTGGTTGAGTACTCCCAGCTCATCCACTACAGTTTGACCACGGGTGAGTTCGCTTACTGTTTCTACCTCCACGTAGTATTTACCTTGCCTGGTTATGATGGTTGGGTCGAGAGCCACTGCCATCGCTACAGGATCAGCAAGGGTTAAGCCAGGGGAATGTTGAATCTTAATACTAGCTTCTAAGGCGCTAGCATTGCAGTCTACAAAAAAATTTGCTAAGCCTGTGCCTAAGCTTTTGATTTGTGCGATCTCATCGGGGAGCAATGCTGCTTGAGCACGGCTTAATTCCCAACCGACCATTTCCATGGGCATGCCACTGTGAAAGACAATTTTAGCGGCATCTGGGTCTACCCAAATGTTATATTCCGCAGCTGGGGTGACGTTGCCCACCACATTAGCGGCTCCACCCATGATTACGCAACGCTTTACTAGGTAGGCTATTTCTGGGGCACGAAGTAATGCGATCGCAATATTAGTCAGTGGTCCTAAAGTTACTAAGGTGATCTCTCTGGGATTGCTCTTAATAGTATCGATGATGACATCCACACCATGAGCTAGCTGGGGTTTAGCCTGGGGATCAGGGTAGTGCATGTTACCCATACCATCTTCACCATGGAATCGGTAAGCATATTTGCATGGGCGGAGCATGGGTTTAGGGCAGCCAAGGTAAACAGGGGTGGATGCGCCGCACATCTGGAGGGTATACAGGGCGTTTTTTGCCCCCTGTTCCACAGGTACATTTCCGCTAACTATACTAATCGCTTCAACCTGGACATCTGGCCAACGATGTGCCATCAGGAGTGCAACCGCATCATCGGAAGCGGTATCGGTATCAATCAGGAATTTCCGCATATCTGAATGTAGCATTTCTTAATGGCATTACTACCACAACTCTTAATGTCTTCTTTAGGCAACAACCCAAAATATCGGGCTAACCTGGGAGTAAATCCACCCTAGACAACTACTACAGCAAAACTGGCGGAGATTTTTATGACACAACGGACCTTTGGGGTAATTGGTTTGGCTGTAATGGGGGAAAACCTCGCGCTTAATGTAGAAAGTCGTGGTTTCCCAATCGCAGTATACAACCGGACTGCTGCCAAAACCGAGAAATTTATGGCTGAGCGAGCTCAGGGCAAGGATGTGAAAGCCGCTTATTCCTTGGAAGAGTTTGTTCAAGCTCTAGAGCGACCCCGCAAAATCCTAGTGATGGTGAAAGCAGGGAAGCCAGTTGATGCAGTTATTGAGCAACTCAAACCTCTCCTAGAGCCAGGAGATATGATCATTGATGGTGGCAATTCTCTGTACCAAGATACCGAGCGGCGGACCAAGGATTTAGAAGCCACAGGATTAGGATTTGTTGGCATGGGCGTCAGTGGTGGTGAAGAAGGAGCGCTCAATGGTCCGAGTTTAATGCCTGGTGGTACTTCATCGGCATACAAGGATTTAGAACCAATTTTGGTCAAAATTGCCGCTCAGGTTGATGATGGTCCCTGTGTGACCTACATTGGTCCCGGTGGTGCTGGTCACTACGTTAAGATGGCACACAATGGCATTGAGTATGGCGACATGCAACTAATTGCTGAAGCCTACGATGTACTGAAAAATGCCTTGGGACTAGATCACAAGCAGCTACATGAGGTATTTGCTGAATGGAACACCACTGATGAGCTAAATTCCTTTTTGATTGAAATTACAGCGGATATCTTCAAATACATTGATCCAGAAACGAATCTGCCCTTAGTGGAGATGATTCTTGATGCTGCTGGACAAAAGGGCACTGGACGGTGGACTGTAGTTAGTTCCCTAGAACTAGGGGTGTCAATTCCTACCATCTACGCTGCAGTCAATGCTCGTGTCATTTCCTCTTTTAAGGATCAGCGGGTAGCAGCAGCTAAGGAAATCACTGGTCCTGTGGGCAAGTATGATGGCGATGTCAAAGCATTTATTACCAAAGTCCGCGATGCTCTCTATTGCTCTAAGATGTGTTCCTATGCTCAGGGAATGGCACTGTTGAGTCGGGCATCGGAAGAGTTTAACTACAATCTGAACTTGAGTGAAGTTGCCCGGATTTGGAAAGGAGGTTGTATCATTCGAGCTGGCTTCTTGGATAAGATTAAGAATGCCTTCAACCAAAATCCCCAACTCCCCAATCTCTTGTTAGCTCCTGAGTTTAAGCAAACAATTTTGGATCGTCAGGATGGTTGGCGAGAAGTGCTAGCGGTATCAAACAAATTAGGGATTCCAGTGCCTGCTTTTAGTGCATCCCTAGATTATTTCGACAGTTACCGACGCGATCGCTTACCCCAAAACCTGACCCAAGCACAGCGCGACTACTTTGGTGCTCATACCTACGAGCGCCTGGATAAACCCAGGGGTGAGTTCTTCCACACCGATTGGATGGGATTGAGTTCACAAGCGTAGTATAGCGTTTTTAAGTTTTGTGAGGTACAGATTTCCTGGTTTTAGGGAACAGGGAACAGGGAACAGGGAACAGGGAAAAACTCCTGTGTACCTCATTAGGCTAAAAACCTCTATAAAACCTTATTACTGCTTTAGGGGCAAAGCATTTGGGCGACCATGATTTCTTTTGATTTGATCAGGTCATAGACCCGATGCTTTGCCTTAGCAACTAATCAAAAAATAGTTGAGTACAGCATAATTTATTGCCCTACATTTCTTGGGTAAAAGGCCACGCTACGCGAACGTAATTTTAATTTATAAACACCATTACAGCCATTGCTATAACAGCACAAAATAGACGATTTTTAAATCTACTAATTTAGATTTAGATTGGTTTGCGTTGGGTGGATTCCCAAGCCAATTTCTCTTCAAAATTATTGGCAGATCAATTATTCTGACTCCTCATATCATCTCAGGATAATCACCCTTAATCAAAATCTCCCTCATCTCCCCATATTCCCGCGTCTGCCCCAAACTCCCCAAACTCCCCACCCTCCGCTTAATTATGGGTATTTAACCGGACTTGATATAGCGGGTGATCCGTAATTTTTGCGATCGCTTTTAGCGTGGCCTACGGCAAATCGCGTAGCGGCTCCTTGGCCAAAAGGCCACGCTACGGAAAAGGAGCATCGCTTTTTTCGTTGCTGCTTTGATTCCCTGTAAAACCAACAAAGGAGCAACCACTATATTACTTCTTCGATGAGCTACACTCTACTTTCATTTTTGCTTCAGAACTCAAGGCAATCCTAGAACACCCTGTGGTTTCCAAAGCTGTGGACCCTCAAGGGTTGCAATCCTACCTGGTTTTTGGATACGTTCCTTCTCCCTTGAGCCTAGTTAAGGGGGTAAAAAAGCTACAACCTGCTCATAGTTTAATCATTGAAGCCGGAAAAACACCGCAGCTACATCACTACTGGCAACTCCAGCAAGTCGCAACATTGCAGAGTACGCCAGAAGCAGAAATCAGAGACAATCTTCGCTCGCGGTTTGAGTTGGCGGTAAAGCGTCGCTTAGATCGCAACAGTGATTTTTCTCCCGCAGCACTTCTGAGTGGTGGTTTAGACTCTACCCTGGTTGTGGGGATGATGAGCAAACTCTCAAAAGAACCAGTTCACACCTTTTCTACAGCCTTTGAAATTGGTTCCCTTGATGCTGAAATCTGGAACACAAATCCGAATCAGTGTAACTCTGATGCTGATGTTGCTAAAGCAGTGAGTGCCCATTTTGGTACCAAACATAGTCAGCTGATGATCTCTGGGAGACAAGATTTAATCGGCACACTGCGGCGTTGTGTGAGAAATTATGGTGAGCCTCATGGTAACCAGATTAACGTCACCATGCTCTTGCTGGCTGAATGGCTTAAGGAGCAAGGAATTGCAGTAGTAATGACTGGGGATGGCAGTGATGCCATCTTGGGAGGTGAGCCGCGCCATCTATTAGATATGCAGATTAGCCTCTTGCAAAAATTACCTAAGTGGTTGCGCAACTTAGCCTATGCCAACAGAAACAAATGGCCAGTAAAAGATCACTTTAATCCTACAGCTTTTAGAAGAGTTGACTTAGCACCCTTAACTGTAGAAAGATTAAGTACTTGGTTTACCTACGGCAAGGGAGAATTTAATCAGCTCTTACAGGGAGAATACGCTACAGATACCGGAGTCATAGACTCGATATATCAGGAACTATTAAAAAGTTTGCTCTCCAACAATCACATTACTAGCAACCACGATGCCCTGCTCTACATGGATTTGAAGTTGGATATTGAAGAATCAAATCGCATCAAGACATATAAAACAAGTACGCCAGCAGGTTTCGAATCCCTGACTCCTTTTTTAGATTACCAATTTGTTGAATATGCCATGTCTATTCCCTTTGCCAGGAAAGTGGGCTGGCAAAAAGATAAGCAACTGCTGAGAGCGACTTTCTCAGATTTATTGCCAAAAGTAGTACAAAAGCGGAAAAAGTATGGTTGGCGATCGCCTTTTGGTTCTTGGCTCAAAGATTATCTCTGGGAAGATGTTGGCGCGTTAATTAAAACATTGCCAGAAACAGGTATTTTTAAACCGGAAGTTTGTAACTTGATAAAAGACTACCAACCTGGTAATAGCCGCCAAATTTGGTCACTGCTAACTTTTGCTATCTGGCACCAAGAAGTTATGGAATGACCCATCTTAGCTTGATTCGCAAGAATCAAGCTAACTAGAAGCACTGGTATAAAAACGCAGGGCAAACTGCCAAAAGATCCCAGAAGCAAACAGCAATCCTAGGGCTAGAATACCGGAACCTACTACCCAAAAGGTATCACTGCGATTCAACATCACTTCTGCTGGGACTGTAGTCAGGAACGCCACTGGCACTACAAAGGTAAAGAAGAACCGATAGCTAGCCGGATAAGCTACAATGGGATACCGACCAGCTTCTAGCATACTGCGCAGAACAGCGGTGACATTGTAGATTTTGACAAACCAAATGCTCGTTGCTCCTAGCATAAACCAGATGCTGTAGAGGCTAGTCAACCCAAAACACAATGGCACTACACTTAACAGATAGTTGCTGATATCTAAGTCTAGGCGTGTACCAGCGTAGGCTATTACTATAATTGAGAAGATTAAGTCTGGTAACCCCCAAGGGCTGACACTTCGCCAAGACAGCCAGAACTGAGAACTAATGGGCTTGAGTAGGATAAAATCGAGGGTTCCTTGCTCGACGTGATCCACAATCCGGTTGAGATTGGGAATCAGGAATGTGCCAGAAAATCCCTGCAGTAATGTGAATATGCCTAGTATGACCAGCGCTTCTTCCCAATTCCAGCCAGAAAAGGTGTAGCCAGTGCGGTAAAACAAGAATAGACCAAATAGGCTACCAGCCAGGTTTCCTAGGCTGCTCAAGGTAGCGATCGCAAAATTTAGCCGATATTCCAGTTCAGCAGTGAGGGCCGTACTCCAGAACAACTGGAGTACACTCATATATCTTTTCATTTGGTTGGGCTGTCGATCAAACTTGGGCTACACCCAATAGTATCCCATGGGGCTAATGTACCAACTATGCCGTATAATTGGATTTTATTATAAGGTTCTGATAAGATATAAATTTTAACAGTTAGGTTCAACAGGATAATAATGAATAAAATCTTGGTAATTGAGGACGAGATTTTTATTCGAGAAAATCTGATCGAACTCCTTGAAATTGAAGGGTTTGACGCTTTGGGTGCTGAAAATGGTGTTGAAGGTGTACAGTTGGTTCAAAAAGAACCGCCAGATTTGATTCTGTGTGATGTAATGATGCCTGAACTAGATGGATATGGGGTATTGGAGGCACTACGGCAAGATCCAGCCACAGCCAAAATTCCTTTTATGTTTCTTACAGCTAGTGCAGATCGCAGCAATATTCAGAAGATCAGAGAACTAGGCATTCATGACTATATTCTGAAGCCATTTAATGTGGATAAATTCCTGGATGTGATCTCAAATCGGCTAGCGGAAAACAAGCAAACCTAGTGGTAATCATGGCAAGTAACAACAAACAGTTGACCACAGACCATTGACTAGCACGTTCTAATCAATAATTCTGTAGAAAGTTTCCGGAAAGTCTTGGAAGTATCTGGTATAATTGCCCTAACAGCCATTCAAGCTATTGATTGGGAGTCTGTGATCAAGACTCCAGAAACAATAATTTAGCTTTGATGCATTGAAGTATCAAACAACGGTTAAGTTGTTCTGTAGTAAATGCCTTGGTTGTTAAGTAAAAGCGCTTTTAGGATTTTCCGTCAAAGCAAAGAGAGATACCTCCTCATCAATTAACAATTGGCGTGCCATACACGGCTGACCGCTATGGGGCGGAAATACTGGGTTAAATGTATCTGATGAGTTCTAAGCCATTAATCCAAGATTCAGAACCCTTGGAAAGTCGATTAAAAGAAATTCCCCTAGAACCAGGGATTTATTTAATGCGTGACCATAGCGCTAGTATTATTTACATCGGCAAATCCCGAAAATTGCGTACGCGAGTCCGTTCCTATTTCCGTGACTCCCAACCCTTGAGTCCTCGCATTGCAATGATGGTGGCACAGGTTACTGATATTGAATTCATCGTAACCGATACGGAAGCGGAAGCCCTAGCGCTGGAAGCGAATCTGATTAAGCAGCACCAACCTTACTACAACGTACTGCTCAAGGATGATAAGAAGTATCCCTATGTTGTCATTACTTGGTCAGAGGATTATCCCCGTATCTTCATTACCCGTAAGCGGCGCATGGGGAATAAACAGGATAAATACTATGGTCCCTATGTCGATGTCAAGTTATTGCGCAATACTTTAGCTCTGGTCAAACAGCTTTTCCCCATCCGGCAACGCCCTAAACCTCTGTTTAAAGACCGTCCTTGCCTTAACTATGATTTAGGTCGTTGTCCTGGTGTGTGTCAAAAACTAATCACACCGGAAGAGTACCGTCAAACCATCCAGAAAATCGCGATGGTTTTTCAAGGGCGTACTGGGGAACTAATTGAGATGCTGACGGCCAATATGGAACAAGCAGCAGAATCCCTTAACTTTGAGCTAGCAGCGCGGATTAGGGATCAGATTACTGGACTTAAGTCCCTGAGTACAGACCAAAAAGTAGCCTTACCTGACGATACTGTATCACGAGATGCGATCGCACTAGCTGCTGATGCCAAACATGCTTGCATCCAACTATTTCAGATCCGTGCTGGTCACTTAGTCGGGCGCTTGGGATTTTTTGCCGATGTAGCCCCTCAAGGGAATGGGCCAATAGAACTCGGAGCCATTTTACAACGGGTTTTAGAAGAGCATTACCAAACTGCTGATGCTGTAGAAATCCCTACAGAAATTTTGGTGCAACACCCGTTACCCGATGGGGAGATGTTGGCTGACTATTTGAGCGTGCGCAAAGGTCGAAATGTAACTATACTCACCCCCCAACGGCAAACCAAAGCTGAACTGATTGAAATGGTCAAGCGCAATGCTAACTATGAACTGGAACGCACCCAGCGATTGGTTGACCGCAACACCAAAGCCATGCAGGATTTAGCTAACATTCTCGACTTACCGGATTTACCACGGCGCATAGAAGGGTATGACATTTCCCACATCCAGGGCAGCAATGCAGTGGCTTCTCAGGTAGTGTTTCTAGATGGCACACCAGCCAAGCAGCACTACCGTCACTACAAGATCAAAAATCCTAATATTACTGTCGGTCACTCCGATGATTTTGCTAGCCTTGCTGAGGTGATTCGCCGTCGCTTCAAAAAAAGTCAACTCGAACCAGAACTAGCAGATAGTATTAGCTCAACAATCAACAATCAACACTCAACAATTAACAATCAACAATCAACACTCAGAAAAGATTGGCCTGATTTGGTAATGATTGATGGCGGAAAAGGACAGCTATCAGCAGTTGTAGCAGTATTGCAAGAGCTAAATTTACAAGAAGAAGTGCCTGTGGTAAGCATAGCTAAACAGTACGAAGAACTATTTTTACCAGGGGAGCCATTGCCCCTAGCCACTGATCCCGAGCAACCAGGGGTGCAACTTTTGCGCAGGGTTAGAGATGAGGCTCATCGCTTTGCGGTGAATTTTCATCGGAAACAAAGAAGTAGTCAGTTACATCGTTCCCGTTTAGATGAGATTCCTGGATTAGGATTTCAGCGGCAAAAACAGCTATTGGCTCACTTTAACTCCATTGATTATATTCGCAACGCATCGGTTAAACAGCTTGCTGAAGTACCAGGCATTGGTTTGCATTTATCTAAGGAAATTTATCACTACTTCCACCCATGACTAGACCTCTTTAAAAAGTCGATTATATCATCATTGCTAGACTTTGAGAGGTCAGCAAACATAGGAAAATGTTAGACAAAAACTGAGGCAACAACTCAAACAAAAACTGAAACAATCTAGTCTAATCTGTCAATTAGCCCGAAGATATAAACCTTGCGGTATCAATCTCTAAGTAGGTTGACTCTGTAATTAGTTTGAATCAAGGGACTTGCAGATTTTGCGTTCCCGTAGCGGCTCCAAGGGAGCACCGTTTTCTGTGGACTTTCTTTATGTGGGCTTTTTTATATTGCTCTCGCGGATGCTTTGCTGATGTCGATGTTGGGGAGGGCTGAATCGGTGACTAAATTATCTGATTATCCATTATACATCTTATTTTATTAAAAATCAAACATGGATAGACAGTATCAGCTCAGGTCCTAATACTTTTTTAGTTAACAATTTTTAAGTTATATTAATAATGAAGCCACAAAAATTATCCTTCTGCAACAAAACTACCCAACACTACCAGTAACAGGGGAATAACCATGACCCGAAACACTTTAGATGAACACAGATCTCAGCGGAATGGCTCTGGCACTATCACTGAGCCTAATCACCAACAGAGATCTCAGCGGAATGGCTCTGGCACTATCAGTCAGCCAGATCAGCAACCTAATCACCAAGCTAATCACCAACAGGAGGATTCAGCCTCATCATTACCCAGATCCGGGACTAGTCAATCCCAAAACTCCTTGACATTAGGAGCAGGTACTTTAGTGATGGCCATGGGTATAGGCATTATGCTGACCTTGCTAGGAATGCGATTGATCGGGACAGCTCCAAAGGTTCAAAAAACCGATTCCCCTGCTGAAACTGTTCAAACCCCTGCGGCTGTCCCCTCTGCTGAAACCCCTGGGGCTGTCCCCTCTGCTGTACCTGCTCAAACTGTTACGGTGGCAGACGTAAAAACCACCACAGTTAACCGTACCCTAGAAGTTATTGGTAGA
>NZ_JAAHFV010000092.1:0-18788 GCF_010672755.1 Moorena sp. SIO1F2 | reverse complement strand
ACTGCGTATCATTACCTTCAATCTCAGCTTAAAGAACCCTAATGCAGACTACAGCTTATAGTGAGCTTTTCCCACTATTTAATACAGCTAGCCCAGAAACCTTAGAATGGTTTGAATCCATTGCGGTGGAGCATGAGTACCCGACCGACCGAGCTATCATCATGGAGGATGCTTGGGGTAATGCTGTTTACTTTATTGTCTCCGGCTGGGTTAAAGTGCGACACTTACGCGGTGAAAACGATGTCACACTGGCAATTTTGGGTCGGGGTGACTTTTTTGGTGAAATGGCCATTCTTGATGAATCTCCGCGCTCCACCGATATCGTTGCCATGTCGAACGTGCGACTACTGACCATTTCTGCGCAACGCTTTATTCAAACTCTCTTTAAAGATCCCCAGTTGCACCATCGCATGTTACAACTGATGGTGCGGCGGTTACGTCAGAGCAATGTTCGGTTGCAAAATCGCTATCAGCCTCCAGCGGTTAATTTAGTCAATACTCTAGTTGGTCTGGCAGACAATTACGGTGAAATCACTGAAAAAGGCACAGAAATATATAACATTTCCTATCAAGACTTAGCTGATATCACAGATATCAGTGTGGAGGATACTACCAAAATTATGGAAAAGCTGGAGAGTAAGGGCTGGATTAAGACTGACCCGGAGCAGCAGACTATGCGCTTGATGAATATCAAGCCGCTAACTCAGCTTGTCAGACGAAGTAGCTCATGAGGCAAGATTAGCTCTAGGTGCTACCTGCGCCATCAGGGAGGCGTGGGCCTTGGTTAGGAGATTTGGCTGAATTTACCAATATCGAGCTTGATAGATTACTTAATATAAGCTAATATTTCTTCATAAAGTTAAATAAAACTTAAATTAATTAACCTATCTACACCTGTATGGTAGAGACTTACTCTCGGAGCATGTAGATAGATTACGTCTAGCTTCTTCCCAAAAGCTAAAAACTTTCTGTAAGATAGCAGAATCAGTTTTTATTTGTGATAGATACACCATCTTAAGTTTTGTTAGCTCTCAATCAAGCTAATTTAGAAGATTTTTGGAGGACTATAATATGCGGATAGCTCAAGTTTCCCCCTTATGGGAGAGAGTTCCCCCACCAGGGTATGGTGGGATAGAACTAGTGGTTAGCCACCTCACTGATGAATTAGTTCGTCGCGGTCACGATGTCACTCTATTTGCCTCTGGAGATTCGATCACTAAGGCAAAACTAGACTCTGTGGCTCCTCAGGCTTTGCGCCTTGACCCTTTAATAGAGGTACCGCTAATTTACGAGCTACTGCAATTGACTCAAATTTGCGAGGTCGCTGATCAGTTTGACTTAATTCACCTTCACTTAGGACCAATAGCCTTTTTGGTTATGGAAAGGATTAAGACCCCTGTGGTTTTTACCATGCATGGTCGCTTTGGCCCTAATATTAGCAAGATTTATGAGCGATACCGCCACATACCCCATATTAGCATCAGTAATCATCAGCGGTCATCCGGACCGGATATGAATTACATTGCCACCGTTTACAATGGTGTTCAGATTGACGATTATCCGTTCAATCCTGAAGCAGCTGACCCCCCCTACTTGGCATTTTTGGGTCGTTTGTCACAAGAGAAAGGACCTCATCATGCGATCAGAATTGCCCGTGAAACTGGGTGGCGGTTGAAAATGGCAGGCAAGGTTGATACAGTTGACCGGAAGTTCTTCGAAGAAGAAGTTGCTCCTCAAATTGACGGTGAACAAATTCAATTCTTGGGTGAAGTGACTCATGAACAGAAGGTGGAATTAATATCCAAAGCCAGCTTGACCCTATTTCCGATTACCTGGCCTGAACCTTTTGGTTTGGTGATGATTGAGTCGATGTGTGTTGGGACTCCAGTGATTGCCACGAGATTTGGCTCTGTACCGGAGGTGGTGGCCGACAAGAAAACTGGGATAATCTGTGCCACTCCTGAGGATATGAACGCTGCCATTCCAGAGGCTCTTAAACTCTCTCGCGAAGAATGCCGTAAGTATGTCGAAGAGTTCTTCAGTGTTCCCAAGATGGTTGATGGCTATGAAGCGGCTTATCAGAAACTGCTAGAACAGCATAGCTGAGTGTGTGTATACAAGGACTTGCCAGTTGACACTCAGCACTCGCTACTCGGTACTTAGGACTGTAACAAAAAAAATATGGCTGGGTGAATTAGACTTCACCCAGCCAATTTAGTTCCAAATATTTAGTCTCAAATACCCTAACAAGGAATTAAACGATTCCCTGCCAATTGTTTGTGGAGGTTGCTCCAGTGTATGCCTTCGAGACTGGGTAACACCAGGTGGGCTGCTCCAACTCGTTCAACCGGACCAAGTCCCACAGCCCACATACCAGCAGCTAGAGCGGCTTCGACACCAGATCCGGCATCTTCTACTACTACACAATAAGCGGGTTCCAATCCCAACTGCTGTGCTGCGTGCAAGAAGAGATCTGGTGCTGGCTTAGAGCGGGTCACACTGTAGCCATCAGAAATGGAATCAATGCGATCGCTAATACCCAATCGTTCCATAACTTCCTTGGCATTTTTGCTACCGGAGCCAATGGCAACTTTGATACCAGCTTCCTTGAGTTCAATCAGTAACTCTAGAGCTCCAGGTAGTAAGTCAGCCTTAGAGATGTTCTTGATCAATTCCAGATAGTACTTATTTTTGCGATCCATCATCTCTTGGAGTTGCTCTTCTGTGGCTGAGCGACCGTTCAAAAGTTCCATCAGGGACTCTCGACGTGAAAGACCCCGCAGTGCTTCGTTGGCCTCGCGATTAAAGGGAATACCCTCTTCATCAGCTAGTTTTTGCCAAGCTTGGTAATGATATTCTGCGGTATCAGTGATTACGCCATCTAAGTCAAAAATCACACCCTGGATTTGAGCTGGAGAGCCGGGGGGTCGAGAACTTGAGGAGATGGTAGTCCCAGATTGTGCTGTTTGAGTACTGGTTTCTGGATTTAGATCAAACTCGTACTTCTGTCCACGCCATTGCAGCTTAAACTTCAGACGTGTCCAGCCTGGTAGAAAGTGGGGAGTAGCAACCGGTCCGTTGTCTGTGAACTTGATCCCAGCACATCCAAAGATTATAGCTTGCCATAGACCACCACCGGAAGCAGCATGAATTCCTTCATGAGCGTTACGCCGCACATTTTCTAGGTCTACCATCGCTGCCCGCATAAAGTGTACATAAGCTTCCTCGGTCTTTCCTAATTCACAGGCGAGGATGGCGTGAACCGCAGGACCGAGGGACGAACCATAGGTGTGATCGGTGCGAGGAGAATAGTAGTCCCAACTTCGTTGCAAAATTTCCCGATATTTGTCTGGGTTAGAGGTTACGCCGTACTGCTCCCGCATCAGGTATAGCAACATCAAGACATCTGGCTGCTTGAGTACTTGCTTTTTAGTTGCTCCCTCAATGCCAAGGATAGCCTGCATGGAACGGGTACGTGGCTCGTAATCTTCCAGGTTGATGTCTTCAATTTGGAAGAACCCCTCACACTGTTCGATTAAGTTCCTTTCATGGTCATAGGGTATCCACATCCGACGGATAATTTCAGACCACAGACTAACTCGGCTTGGAGTTAGCTCCAGTGTTTCTTCCAGTTCTTTAGCTTTCTGTGGATGTTCCCGGCGTAACCAGTCTAGGACAAACTGAGCAGTCTCTAGGTGCCATTGAACCATGCGGTTGGTGAAGGCATTGTTGTCTACCCCTTCGTGGTATTCGTCCGGACCAATCACATCCCGGAGTTCATAGCGCTCCCGTTTACCATTCCACTCAACCCGAGTTCCCCAGAATACCGCTGTATCTAGGATAATTTCAGCACCGTAACGTACCACCCAGTCATCATCACCGGTAGCTTGCCAATATTTCCAGATACCATAGACTACATCAGTAGTGATGTGGAGTTCGCGATCGCCACACCAAATTCGGATTGGGTCTCCATCCTTCTCAGCGGAGAGAACCCAGCGAGGGGTTACTTCGTCACCGGTGTCAGCACTTTCCCAGGCGTAAACGGCTCCCGGATAGCCCTGAAGCTTAGCTTTACGCCTTGCCCCAGGTAAAGTATGGTAACGGTAGGTCAGCAAATTCCTGGCAATCTGGGGCTGAGTTAATATCATCAGGGGCAGCATAAAAATTTCTGTGTCCCAGAAAACGTGACCCCGATAGCCAAAACCAGAAAGGGTTTTAGCGGGAATATTCACCCGGTCATCATGACGGGGAGCACAAATGAACAGTTGGAACAAATTGTAGCGTATAGCAATCTGAGCGTTGAGGTCCCCTTCAATGACAACATCGCTATCTTGCCAAATCTTATCCCAAGCTGCCTCATGTCGAGAGAATAGGGTGAGATAATCCGGTTGGTTGACCAGGTGTTCCTGGGCTACCTTTTCTGGGGTTTCGGTGTCCCGGGATGTGAACACACTAATTACTTTATCCAGGGTCACCAGCTGTCCTGAGCGCACTTGTAAGGTAGTGGCTAAGGTGGGGTGACCTTCACAGCCCTTGAGCTGTATTTGGGCATCATCAACACCACTTACACTGACTCTCGAAGCCATACCCAGTTCGATCGCAGTATGACGGGTGCGAACGTGTAACCAGATACTTCCTTCGGATGTCTGGTTAGTTCCAGTTGAAATCTGACCCTGTTTCAACCATTCCCAGTGGAGCACCCCTTGGTTATCTGGGTAACCATTGATGCTGGCTTGAATTTCGATTGCCCCATCGAAATCCACCGGAGTGATTTGACAGCGAAGGGCTAATACATGGTCATCAGCCATACTGGCAAAACGCTCGATATGGATATCGATAGTCTTACCACCAGGAGTACGCCAACGCACATCACGAGTTAGCTTGCCTCGATGCAGGTCAAGTTGACGTTCGTAGTGCAAGATCTCGCCTTGATCAAGACGAAAGCGTTCACCTTCTACAACTATCACTATAGGTAGCCAATCAGGACAATTAGCCAGTTCAGTATAGACAACTGGCACATCGTCGTAGACACCATTAATCAATGTCATTGGCCATGCAGCGTGATACCCTTCCTCAAAGCTACCTCGGGTACTGAGGTAACCATTGCCAATGGTAAAAACGGTTTCCTTGTAGTGCAATTGAGTCGGATCAAACTTGGTCTCAGTTACTGTCCAGTCGCTGTAGATGTGGTTAGAGCTAGATGGGGACGATACTTTGGCATCCATAGTTAGTCGTTAGTGTTGCTGTGGTGGGTGGTTCCTTGAGTGAGGTCAAACGCTTCCCTTCGCTTGTGGGGTATAGGGTGTAGGGTTTAGGGAGTAGGAGAGAGGGGTGATGGGGGTGTGAACAGAAGATGGCACAACGCCACCCTTGAAACTCGGATCACTAACACCAGATTTTACCCATACCCCATACCCAACAATCTAAACCCCTGCTGTCAAGGGAAGGCTACTAGCAATTAATTGAAATAGTTATTGGCTCAGGCAGATTGCCCATAATTAGTGAATTCACTAATAATTTGCGATTTCCGCATTAACTGACCCATGAACAAATCTTTGGTTAGCTGTTGGTAGCCAACATCGGAGGATGAGTTTAGGTCAGTTAACGATATGAAGCTTAATAACTAGTAATTTCTATAACTAGTAATTTCTAGAATCAGCCTCCATCGTTCCATGAGTTTTCTACAACTCCGATTAGGAGTAACGTTTGTCGGACTTCGTTCCACTCCCGCGAACGGCAATGTTGTAAAGGCTTGTGGGGCTAGCAGCACATTTTTCCCTCACATTAACTACTAGGGAAAGGGCTACGAGCTGGCGGTCATTCGTAGGTCTCGTAACCATTACAACCAGCGGACTAATGTCCATCGCGGTGCATCTTAGCTAGGAAATTCCCGATTAACCGGAAACTACCAGGGAATTAACTAAGAGTGAGTTCTTATTAGCTTAAAATCAGTATAATTTGAATGGTTTTAAGCATTACTTTAGAAACAGTCAGCTCAACCATTCAGTTGTGATGCTTTCTGCTCCCCCTCCTCACTTTTTTATAGCCCATAATCTCTGATTAACGCGAGCTATGCTCGGCTAGTAACTTTGCCGCTCTGGGTTTGTAAATCAGATAGAACAAAGCTTCTAGGTAGCGCAGCAAAGCTTCTCGGCTTTCTTTAGAGGTTTCGCTCCAGAATCCGTAAATTTTTGCGAGTGAGAGCAGCTGCTTGGTATGCAACTGCCAATTGTATTTATCCCGAACTCGCTTAATACCTGCGTGAGAAATTTTCTGCCAGTAGTCAGGGGTGTGTTCGCACTTTGAAATAAATTGCTGAATTTTTTCGGCAGTCCCTTGCAAGTCTGTGGGGTTAATGAGAAACCCATTATCGCCGTTTTGAATAATCTCTGATGGTCCACCAAATTGAGTAGCAAATGTTGGTAAACCGGAGACCATGGCTTCTAAAACCGTGAGACCAAAGGCTTCAAAGCGAGCAGGATGGACTAAAATTCCCCCCAAATCAGCAATCACTCGGTAGGATTCGCCGATATCGGGGGTGGTCAGACGTAGTCCGATCCATCGAATTTTGCCGTGAAGATGGTATTGCTCAATTAGCTGGTTGAGCTTCTCGATTTCCCCTTTCTCTTCTGGATCAGTGGCGTCCTCAACCCTGACATGGCTAGTGATTAAAATTAGGTTGCACTGTTCCTGAAGTTCTTTTGAACTGGCAAAGCATTCCACTAAGCCACTCAGATTCTTGATTGAGTTTAGGGGCGCAATGCTGAGAATCGGGCGCTGGTTAGGACTGTTGAGATAGCCGATAATTTCGGGGTCTTCCTTGGTCAACAGCAAGTCTTTAACCCGTTCACTGTCGTCGGCAATCCGGTCTGATGTCTGAGTGTAGGGAAAGAAAATGTTTTCGTTGACCCCTGGTGGTACCACATTAAATTTGGGGCTGAATAACTCAATCCCATTCACCACATGATAAAGTTCAGGCATACTGAAAGACTTGTAAGACTCGTAGTAGCCTACACTGTTTGGTGTTCCCACAAGCTCCTCATAGGTACTGGTCAGAATGAAATCTGCTGAATTCATCGCAATTAAATCAGCGGTGAATTGTATGGAGAAGTTATATTGGGACTCAAAGTCTTTCCAGTAGAGGTCACTAAACAGATATTTAGGCTTTTCCATGGTGTGAGCAATACTGCCATGGATAGCGTTTAGGCGTCGAGCTAGCAGAAACGCAACTAAACTCCCATCGGAATAGTTTCCGATAATTAAGTCTGGACGACCCTGGAATTCTTCTAGCAGGGCTTTTTCTGAATCTAAGGCAAAGGATTCGAGATAGGGCCAGATCTCAAATTTGGAAATCCAGTTGTCGGTGACGTTTGGGTTAAATTCCTCGAAAGGAACCCGCAAAATCCAACCGTTGCTGGTGCCTTGGATTTTTTCTAGGCGTAGATTGCACTGGGTACCTTCACAGTTGGGAATTAGGCGAGTCAGAACGATCACCTTTGGTTCGACACCCAGAACGTCAAGACCTGAGAGTTTAATATTGTTTTGGATTGTTTGTTCCAGGCTACTGGCTTGGTCGATGACGTATGCCACTTGACCAGCGGTTTCGGGAAGACCCAAGACTCCTTCTTGGCCAACCCAGCCATGAACGGAAACCAGAACAACCCGAAATATCAGGGGAATACGAGAAATAAAGGCTTCGAGTACTGCATGATCAGGAGCGTCCATTAACCGCTCGAGGAGTTCTAGGGTTTCGCGCACCCGACCAGCAGTGTTACCCCAACCTGCTTCAAAACCGAGAACTTGAAGCTCGAAGCGAAACTTTTCATAGGGGGTGTGAGCTGGTAGCTCTCCCACTAATGTTAGTGCTTGCTTAACCTTTTCAAAGAGTTGGGTAGTTGAGTCAATCCGGTTATTGAGCAGTAATGGTGTGTGGTCGTAGTGGTGCGCTTGTAAGTTTTTCAACAGCTCCTCTAGCCACTGCTCAGAGTCAGCAAATAATTGGCTAGATAGGTAACGGTTAAGAAACTCCAGCCCATTGCCAATCTTTCTCGGGTCACGAATTGTAGGAGTATTTTTGTAAAACGGACCAACATCAATTTCTAGCAGACCCCCTTTTTCTGGGAAGTAGCGCTTAACCCAGCGATCGCGTAAGCTTAGTAACTCCTCCACTGGCATTGGTTCAAAACTGGTCAAATCCGCTGCCAGCCGATAGATTTCTTGAGAAGCAACCCTTGTCCGCAGGAGAAGCCAAAGGTTTTTCTCTTCCAGAATAATTTCGTGGGTATAGTTCAGTAGTTCGGCGATAGAGGAAGTTCTTTTAAAGTAAGCAGGCTTGTCATGAGTAGTGCAGTAATTATCAAACGCTTGCAGAATCTGATTCCTTAGAAAGTACTGCTCTTGTTCAGATCGCAGTTGGCTGATAAACTGACGCAAATCAGCTTTCTCGTTACTTTGGAGAACAGCTCGTAACAAACTAGACATAGTAACTTAGCGTGTCTTGTCCATGGTGGGTCTGTAACCTACTCCCGCTCTAGCCCTTGGCTAGCAGGGAGTAGGATTGTCGTCGGAGATTGGCTCACTCCTTGGGATCTTCTGGCAGTGGGGCAATCGCTTACCCCACTATCGTGATTTGAATTAGGGCGGGGTGTGCCAAGCTTTAAGTAAGCAACCGCCATATTTACATGATTCCCCTAGATCGACAAGGCAGTTGGAAAATACATGGAAACAATTAAGCTTTTAATTATGATTAAAATAATTTTGCTAGGTGTGCTTGACCCATGAAGAATTAAATTCGCCACAGGTTGCACCTGCCGATACCCCACCTACACTTAAACACCCTGAACAATAGGTTTCAACTCCCACGCACTAATGGTCAAGACAGCTTGCCGATCATCGGCACTCAGCAAGTATAAAGGAAGTGCGTGGGAGATCAGCGCTCAGTGGTAAGGGTCAATTCTATGAAAGCCTTACCTTTGTCAAATCGGACAAATTTATAGCGCTATGCTTTGTCTTTTCCCTTTGCCATTAACTGGATGAGCTTTCGATCACAACCGTGAGGTTACCGGAATTTTTGACCACTTTACAGGTGGTGGTTGTCTCAGCTCGTTCCAATTGCAAGTCTAGCACCGTTGAGCCAATCCGCAAGTTACGGACTAAGAGTTGATTGATAAAATTTGGTAAAGTTGGCTTGAAAATATGTAAATTGTTTCCTGAAGCATCCGGTCGCAAATTCACCATCATTTGCAGCAGTTGGAAAATACTGCCAGTTGCCCAGGCTTGGAGAGGACAGGCTCCTGGATACTTGACCGGAGAGCTGTTGGGAGTGCGCTGGTAACCAGAGAATAGTTCTGGAGGACGATAGTAGGGTTGCTCAACTGTCATGTCAATCATGCCTTTGGCAATTTCTAAGGCTTGATCGACTTGATTTAGCGATCGCAATCCTAACGCAATCAAGGAATTTTCGTGGGGCCAGACTGATCCGACATGATAGCTGATCGGGTTGTAAGCAGCGGATTGATTACTGAGGGTACGAATCCCCCAACCATTGAACATATCTGGTGCTAACAGCCGCTTTGCTACACTAGCTGCTTTTTCTGGAGTAAAAATACCCAATGACAAGCAATGACCAGGATTGGAGGTTATGCTATCTACGAGTTTTCCTTCTCCATCTAGTGCTAAGGCACAGAAGTCTAGGTCGTCTAGCCAAAAATCCTGATTGAAGCGTTGCTTGAGCTCCTTGGCTTGGTTTTCCCAACGCTCGGCTAAATCAATTCGCTGCTTGATCCTGGCCAGATGGCTTAGCCTAACTTTAGCACCATAGACATAAGCTTGGACTTCGCATAATGCGATCGCTCCCGTTGCTAGGGTACCATCACGAGTGACCATGGAATCACCGGAATCCTTCCACCCTTGATTACGCAAACCCTTTTTGGACTGGCGCTGATAACAGAGATAGCCGTTTTGCTGAGATTGACTATCAATCCAATCCATGGCAGCCAAAGCATTGGGCCAGAGCAAGTCTCGGGTAGTTGTGTCATTGGTCCAAGCATAGTACTCGGCATAGAGCATCAGCCAGAGTGGGGTAGCATCAACTGTACCGTAGTAGGGAGTGTGAGGAATTTCCCGACAGCGAGCCAATTCCCCAACCCGTAGTTCATGCAAAATCTTACCCGGTTGCTCATCCCGCCATGGGTTATCCTCTTGGCCTTGGTAGTGGGCTAAAATTTCCAGAGTACCTTTAGCAATGGTAGGGTCAAGAATTAAGGTTTGTGAGGCAGCAATTAAGGAATCTCGTCCAAACAAGGTGGAAAACCGAGGTACTCCTGCGGAAAGAACTGTGCAGCCATTAATAGTCTGCCTTAGTAAAAAGATGTCTCGTATTGCCCGAGAAATCACTTGGTTAACGGTTTCATTATCTGAGCTAATGTGAGTTACCTGTTTATACCATTCCTGCTTTTGGAGTAAGTTAGCGGTCTTAGCTTGTTCAAGGGTGGCTGGAATTTTAGCTGTAGTGATTCGCGCTTTGTGGGTGACCAGTTCCAGTCGATAGCCTAAAGTTTCAGTAGCCCCAGGCTTGAGGCACAATTCCCAAACCGCTGTGTCTCCTTTGTAGGTGTCTGGGAGACGGTGCATAAAGTGGATCTGAGATTCAATCAGGGAGTTATCGAGTCCCTGGTAAGCTAGGTTAATGGTATTGGTGTTGAACTCAGTTAGGGTTAGCAGGGTATCTAAATCGATATCAGGCGGTAATGAACGCAGCAGAGTTCCCCGTTGCTGTCGCTGATGACCCCGAACTTCAAACCAGTCTTTAAAATCGGCATCGAAACTGAGGCTGACGGTGAAGCTAAGGGGTTGAGTGTCGTAATTGGTGATTACAATTTCTTCCCATAAGCCACCATGGAGGGCTAGCTGCCGCTGAATGCCTAGGGTTTTTGGGGGAAGATTAGGTGAGCGGGGATTACAACACATGACCGATAGGGCAAATCCTTCTTCAGCAGTGCTACTCAGGGGAATGGGGAGTTGCCCTTCTATTTGTAACTCTAAGCGAGAGAGAAAGCGGGTATCTTGACAAAATAACCCTGTTGTGCTATTACCTTCGTTTTCTAAGTTACCGGAAATGTTCCCTAGGGTATCTGTGATTAAAAACAGGTCATCTACTTTGAGAGGAAGGGTTGGTAGAAGTCTTGAAGTGGTGGGCCATTCGGTCATCGACAACTGCTCGCTAGGAAGATATCGTCTACCATCTCGTTCGATAATCTGTAAATCCATAAAATCAGCGCTGGGGCTTTGGGTTTAACTAGTGGTGGGCGCTTGGGGGATGTCATCAGTCTCTCTCTACCGCTGTGGTAAGGGTCGGGAGACATGGACATGACCCAAGTTAATTATCAATTTTTTTTGACAGGTCGAGTCCTCAGAGGATTGCTACCCTAAGAGCTAAATGGTAATCCCTAACGTTGAGTAATGACTGAAGCAAGAACTATTTTTCGGAGCAGCGCAGCCACTAGTACCTTAGCTATTCACTACCATGTCGCTATGCCTCAGCCTCAATCCCACCTGTTTGAGGTAACGCTGCAAGTGGAAGGCTGGGAAGCCCCTTTGTTAGATTTAAAGATGCCAGTTTGGACTCCAGGCTCTTACTTAGTGCGGGAGTATGCTCGACATTTACAAGATTTCTCTGCGGATACGGGTAATCCTAGCCAGTCTTTACCGTGGCGGAAACTGGCCAAGAATCATTGGCTAGTGGAAACTGGTGATGGGTCGGCTATCACTGTGCGTTATCGTATCTTTGCTAATGAATTAACGGTACGGACTAATCACTTAGATGCTAGCCACGGTTATTTTAATGGTGCTGCTCTGTTCTTGTTCATCCCAGGATTTGAACAATACCCTTGCCAGGTTACTATCGCGCCACCTAATCCCGATTGGCGGGTGACCACACCCTTACCGCGAGTGTCAGGAAAATATAATACCTTCAACGCAACGGATTTTGATACCTTAGTCGATAGTCCGTTTGAAATTGGTGACCATAAGCTCTATGAGTTTGAGGTTTTGGGAAAACCCCATAAATTGGCAATTTGGGGAGAGGGGAATGCTGACCCAAAGCGGATTATTGAGGATACTACAAAGATTATCAAGGTAGAAGCTGAGCTGTTTGGGGGTTTACCTTATGATCACTATTTGTTCTTGCTGTATCTAACTGGTAGTGGCTTTGGGGGACTGGAACATAAGGATAGTTGTTCGTTAATTTACTCACGCTTTGGTTTTCGGGCAAAGGATAAGTACAATCGCTTCCTGCAACTGGTGGCTCATGAGTTCTTTCACTTGTGGAATGTTAAGCGGATTCGACCATTAGCCCTAGAAACCTTTGACTATGAACAGGAAAATTATACGACATCGTTGTGGTTTTGTGAAGGAACAACCAGTTACTATGACTTATTAATTCCCCAACGGGCTGGTATCTATGATGCTAAGACGTTGTTAGAAAATTTGAGTAAAGAAATTACTCGGTTTTTAACTACACCAGGACGTAAGGTGCAGCCCCTGAGTGAGTCTAGTTTTGATGCCTGGATTAAGCTTTATCGACGGGATGCGAATAGTGATAATAACCAAATTTCCTATTATTTGAAAGGGGAAATGGTGTCGTTATTGCTGGATTTGTTAATCCGGGAGCGCCATGGAAACCAGCGATCCTTTGATGATGTGATCAGGAAGATGTGGGAGCAGTTTGGTAAACAGGAAATTGGCTTTACTCCCCAACAACTAAAAGAGGTAATAGAATCGGTAGCAGAGCTAGATTTAAGTAATTTCTTCTCGAAGACTATTGAGGGTACTGGGGAATTGCCCTTCAATCAGTATCTCAAACCCTTTGGCTTACAAGTGGTGGCTGTGGATGAAGAATCTGTGCCTTACTTGGGGGTGAAGGTGAAGACCGAGAATGGTCAGGACTGGATCCAGTTTGTGGAGATGGATTCTCCTGCGGCAGTGGCAGGAGTGGATGCTGGTGATCAGTTACTGGCTATTGATGGGTTGCGAGTCAATGGGGAGCAATTATGCGATCGCTTAAAAGATTACGAAGCTGGTGATGTTATCGAGCTTAGTGTATTCCATCAGGATCAATTGGTCACTCTACCGATTACATTAGGGAAATCTCAACCGAGTCGTTACCAAGTTATGCCAGTCAAGAATCCTACCAATGTGCAGCAGGATAATTTTTCTGGGTGGTTAGGGGCATCTTTAGCCAAGATGAGTTGAGGGTAATCGGTAATTGGTAACTGACCCAACTATTACTTGATTCCATTTTTTTGGGAAGCCAGAGGAGGCTTTGAGTGTATAGCAGTTCTCAACTTAGCCCCCTTTGGTTATGGGTCAAAACAGAAAAACGATCCACTCAACCTATGGGCTGTCGCTAATAAACTTCATCATGAGTGCCAATTGATTCTAAAAGAATTGCTTGTATTTTTTCATGTTCAACAAATTTAAAAATAATTCTTAAGTCATATCCAACACTACAAGCCCAAGAATCTTGAAGATTGCCTTTTAATTTATGGGTTCGTAATCGAGTATCAAATGGTTCTATACATAATAATTTTAGCGTTTTTTGAAGGTTTTGAGCGGTTTGGGGTTGTTTTTTTACAAGTTTTTTCGCCTCCCGAACAAAGGCACTGGAACTTAGTAATACAAACGTCACGAGAGAATTTCCTCCATCAGCTGTTCAGGAGTAACGGGTTGACATTTTCCTTCGGCAAACTCTTGTTGAGCTTCTTTAACATCTCTAACTCTCTCGGATCTTCGGCGATCGCGAAGACGATTTATTAAAATACTAATTAGATTTTCTTGATCCTCTAAGGGAAGTTCATCCGCTGCTTCTAATATTTCTGAAAAGGTAGTTTTTGTCATGATGATTTTTATTTTAGGTAAACTTATTTTTCTTCATTATAGCAATTCTCTATCCCATGAGGGACAAAGGTATCCCCCGTTGGTCCCCCTTACAAAGGGGGACTTTGAGGTTGATAAGCGTACCTGGTAAATGCAATAAACGCTATATATATTTTATCCACCACGATTGACAGTTATAATTTAATCATTAATCATAATAGCAGCTTACCACTACCAGCATGATTTTATCCTGATAAGGAGTGCGATTGTAATGCTTCAAGCTTTACCAACATTTATAACTGTTGATCAGTTTATAATCCAGTATGGTGACAAAGAAGGCTATGAACTAATCGATGGGGAACTAATTGACATGGAACCTACGGGACCACATGAGGAAGTAGCAGGGTTTGTGGGACGGAAGTTAAATGTGGAGATTGACCGAGGATACCCAGATTATGTTATTCCCTACCGATGTCTGATCAAACTTTTAGCTACCCAAACAGCGTTTCGTCCTGATGTGATTGTATTAGATAGAACTCGGCTAGTAAATGAACCCTTATGGCAAAAAGAGCCTGTGATTACGTTGGGAACCTCAATCAAGCTTGTTGTTGAAGTTGTTAGCACCAATTGGCAGAACGATTATGCTCGTAAAGTTGAAGATTATGCCATACTAGGTGTTCCTGAATACTGGATTGTCGATTATCTGGGCATTGGTGGTAGAGATTATATTGGTAAACCTAAACAACCAACAATTACAATTTGCACTTTGGTAGATGATGAGTATCAAAAACAATTATTCCGAAATGATGATGGTCTTGTTTCCAAAGTCTTTCCGGATCTTAGTTTAACTGCTAACCATATTTTTGGATCTAGTCAAAAATGAAAGCAAATTGGAGATAGTAAATGCACCACTTTTGCCTCTTGCCTCTTGCCTCTTGCCTCTTGTCTCTTGCCTAAGATAGGCTGTTCACAAATCAAAGGAAAATCCTCTATGTTTGAAATTGAGTATCTGACCGATAAAAATGGTGAACCAAAAGCTGTTGTTATCCCAATTGAATTGTGGCGACAGTTATTCCCAGAAGGAAACATTTCTTTAGATGAGTTATCAGAAAGATTAGAAGATTATTGTCTTAACCAAGCGATGGATGAGGCTAAGTTAACTCCTTTGTTAGACCGTGAAGCCGCACTAAAATACTTGGAGGAATCATAGGGAAGGTTTATTTTAAGCTGACCGCTGACTGCTGACTGCACCTCAAGTAGCACCTCAAGTAGCGCATATGCTTACCTGCTATTCAGCTCTGGCTTCAACCAACAAGCCACTTCATGGTCAACACTTACTAATTCCAAGGTGGGATCGTTCTGCCAACATTTATCAATCACGAAAGGACAACGAGCAGCAAAGGGACAACCTTGGGGATAATTGGTTAAATCTGGTGGTAACCCTTCAATGGTCTGCAAACGCTCTTGGCGCTGTTCATCCAGACGGGGAATACTGTTGAGTAAACCAATAGTATAGGGATGGCGAGGATTTTTATAGATTTCCATCACTGATGCTTGTTCTACTACTTGACCGGCATACATCACTAAAATCCGATCCGCTAATCCGGCCAATAGCGCCAAATCATGGGTAATCCAAATCACGGCCATGCCAATTTCTTGGCGCAGTTTCTTGACTAATTCTACAATTTGAGCTTGAATAGTCACATCCAAAGCAGTGGTAGGTTCATCCGCAATCAGCAACTGGGGATTACAGGCTAATCCCATGGCAATCATGACTCGCTGGCGCATCCCTCCAGAAAATTGGTGGGGATAGTTACTAATCCGTTCCGCTGCACCAGGAATTCCGACTAATTCTAAGAGTTCAATCGCCCTAGATCGTCCTTGCTTTTGGGTCATCCCTTGGTGTAACCGTAGGGCTTCTGTAATTTGCCTTTCTACCTTTAGTACTGGGTTAAGGGAAGTCATGGGGTCTTGAAAAATCATCGCGATACGGTTACCCCGGATTTTCCGCATTTCCCCCTCACTAAGCTTTTGGAGGTCACGCCCTTCAAAAATGACTTCACCATTGGTAATCTTTCCAGGAGGTGAGGGGATTAGTCCCATAATCGACAGGGCGGTGATACTTTTACCAGAACCGGATTCACCAACAATCCCTAGGGTTTCCCCTTGATTGACCTGGAAGGAAATACCGTTGACAGCATGGACAGTACCAGCTGGGGTGAAAAAGCGTGTTTCTAGATTACGAAGGTCTAGGATTGGTGACAAGGGAAGAATTGAGAATTTAAGTATAGTTTATAGGATATAGCAAAGGGAGTAGGGAGTAGGGAGCAGGGAGCAGGGAACAGGGAGCAGGGAGTAGGGAGTAGGGAGTAGGGCGTGTTTTCTTGCCTCGGAGATCCCCCATTATCCCCCTTAAAAAAGGGGGACTTTGAGTATGGCTCCCCCCTTTTTTAAGGGGGGCTGGGGGGGATCATAATCTGGCGGAAAACTTTGAAAACACGCCCTAGGGAAGAAAGAAGAGGAAAGTTGGACGTGGGAAAAAATTCTGTTTAGCTCATTACTATGAGGATTGCTATAGTCGATTCCCGATTCCCGACTCCCGATTCCCGATTCCCGATTCCCGATTCCCGACTCCCGATTCCCGATTCCCGACTCCCTCGTTCTATAAAAAACATTCATCACATCTATTTTTAATAGTTGCTGCCCAACCAATAGGGGATTCTTCGGCATAAAATATAGCAGCGGGCAAGTGACCTTTAGGAGCGTCTAAACTAAAGGTTAAGTGAGAATAAGAATGCCAAGAATCGGCATCACCTTTGCGCCATCCTACTAGATCGGCGAATTGATTATAATCTTGACTAACTTGCTGCCACAGTTGAGACTGTACTCTAAATCCAAAATGACCTTGACTATAGTGCTCCCAAAGCTGATTAAGTGTTAGCAAATCGTCGCAGGGAAACTGTAGTAGGTCTGATTCTCTGAGATAATTCAACCCTTGAAGCCATTCTTGCTCTTTTTTACTAACGTTCTGCTGTTGTCTAATGGTTTTAGCTATGGATAATACAATTTTATTGGTTTCCAGATCAGCAGCTTTCCACTGCACTTCTATCAATAAGGTCTTAAGGTTTGTGTAGTCTATTTTTAGATTAGTCATAAGTTTAAGGAGTAGGGAGTAGGGAGTAGGGAGTAGGGAGTAGGGAGTAGGGAGTGGGGAGTAGGGAATCGGGAATCGGGAGTCGGGAGTCGGGAGTCGGGAATAGTAGGAAAGAAAACCTAGGATTTTTTGATGTTATGATAACTCAGAATTGGGTTTCATGATCTAATTTAAAACTGGATCTAGTAATAAAATTACCAAATTACCCACACTTTCCACCCTCCGCACACTTCCCATTGAATTTTAAATATTTTGATTTTTTTTAAAGTTTAATTTTATTTTTGATAAAAAAAAAGCGAATAAATCAAATAGCAACGCATAACTTGATATATCGTTTTGTTAGATGCAAATATATTAATATTTAGCAATATTAATAATTATTAATTACACAAATTTGCCCCCGATTCCCGATTCCCGATTCCCGATTCCCGATTCCCGATTCCCGATTACCAATTACCAATTCCCGATTCCCGATTCCCGATTCCCGATTCCCGATTCCCGATTCCCGATTCCCGATTACCAATTACCAATTACCGATTCCCTTTACTAAACATTTACATAATTCAGAGTTTAATGAATTTTCTTTAAATGTTCTAAAGCTTGCTGGATTTATATATAAAATACCCCTGGCAATAAAAATCAGCCATCACCTTGAAATAGATAACTACAGTTGTAAGCTATCAGCTAATGCTTACTTGAAAACTTTACTGAGAGAAAATAATCATGACTAGTAAACTAGCGATCGCATTAATCGCAATTAGCGTTTTCGATCTTTCGGCAAAAGGGGTTAGTGCTGCGTCGATTACCCCCATCAACCTTGACGACCTGACTCTGGGAGCAACCATCACAGGACCAGTGGGTCCGACAGTCGATGCATCCCTGATCAATGGTGACGGAAACAGCCTGGGGGACTTGACCAGTAGCGTTTCTTGTCCTGTTGGTTTTCTAACTTGTGTGCCGCCCCAAAATCCAGCGGGAACCATCTACACTTATATACACAAAGTTACCCCTGGTGTAGACTTTCCTAACGATCCCCCCTTCCCTCAACCGGATGGTTTACTTCGGTTTGATGATGTCAATCAGTTCGGGTTGGAGTTCAAAGCTGAAGGCTTTACAGGAGTTGCGGGCTATAGCTTTGGGGAAGCAAAGCAGGCACTCGGTTCGAGTGGGGAGTTTTCCATAAAGCTTGATCAAGATGGCAGTCTAGTTTGGAGTGTTGTCGGTGGATCAGATTGGAGTACTAATTCCGACACTCCAGAAACCATCTCCTTCTTTTGGCAAACCACACAACCCCCCATTGGTCCATTTGGGAGGTTCACGGCTAAGAATGATACCCAATCCGGGACAGGTAATGGTCCACTGCCTCTGGCAGTGCCAGTGCCTGAACCGATGTCGTCTCAGGGTCTACTGGCTCTGGGCTTTCTGGGCTTAGGATTAGTGGTTAAGAGAAGGATCGGTTCTAGTCTGTTTTAAGGAAATTAGTAGGGAATAGGGAGTCTTGATGCAGTAGCTAAATCAAGACTGCATCAAGACATTAGACTTCGTGGCAGTTGTCGGGAACAGGGAACAGGGAACAGGGAACAGTGGACAAGAATTGACGCAAACACTATCAGAAAAATACTTTTGCAAGAGGTCTATTGTATAGCACTCGAAGCAAAGCTTAGGACATATTTCTTTTGCCTGCTCCGAAGCTCCGAAGTCCCTTTAAATCAAAATACTATGTCCTAAACGATACTTCCGTTGCAGGGTAAACGCCTCT